>JAGVUW010000253.1 GCA_019136035.1 Verrucomicrobiota bacterium
GATGCGTTACGCGCCGGCGCCCCAACACGATGACGCAACCCCCCTTGGGGTTGGATCGGCGGCATGGGATGGGAACCCAGGGTAGCGGCTGCGCCGCAACCCTGGGCTGGAGGACGCAATCCCCTTGGGATAGGGGAGCCGCCAGGCCAACGCCCTCGCCGAGATCTGCCGGGGGGAACCCAGACCAGGGAAGATCGACGCTCCCCTGTCTTCAGCAAAAGTACGCACCTGCCGGAAGAGCCGTACTTCGGCCGTTTGGGGGGGGAGGCCTGAGGCGTCACGACGGGGCCGCCCGCGGCGAGGGGCGGCTTGGCGCCTCAGGGGCGAACCGGGACGTTCCGGCGGTAGGTGACATCGACGAAGCTGGTGGTGCTGCCGGCGGCGGTGCGGAGGCGGTGGATATCGCGGAGGCGGTCGAGGGCTTCCTCCATGCCGACGACCGGCACGACCAGGACGGCGCCGGCGGTGAAGGTGCCGCGGGGGCGCAGGTGCAGCCGGAGGCTGGGGAGCTGGTAGTCGATCTGGATGAGCTCGATGTCGTAGGCCGGCCCATCGGCGCGTCGCGCCAGGAGCCGGAGGAGGCGCACGGCGCCGAGGAGGGCGTCGTCGGTGACGCGCTCGCCGGGGGTGAGCTGGGCGGCCTGACGGACCGCGGTGATGACCGGCAGGAGGCGTTCCTTGGAGTGGTCGCGCCAGGGCAGGACCATGCCCTCGGCATCGAGCAGGCAGGGCACGGCGGAGCGCACCGCGGCGACGGGTGTGCGTTCGACAACTCGGACCTCGAGGCGGTCGGGGAGGCGTCGCAGGAGTTCGGCGTGGTCGATGACGGGGTCCTGCTCGAGGGTCTCGCGCAGCCGTCGCATGGGCAGTCGCATGAGGTTGCTCGTGCCGACGACCGCGCCGGCCTGGGCGAGGCGTTCGCGCACCCTATCCTCGTTGAGGGTATGCTGGCCCTCGAGGGCGACATGGCGCAGGACGAAGTGCGGGTTGGCGCTGAGGAGGATGCGGCTGAGGAGGACGCCGGCGCCCATCACGAGGCCGCCGCCGCAGGCGACGAGGAGGCCCCAGAAGAGCACCCGCGCGCCCCAGCGGCGCAGCCGGCTTCGGGCGTCGGTCTTGAGTTTGGTCTGGCTGATGGGGCGTCGCATGGTCACCGTCGAATCGCGGCCGCGGGGTCATGCCCAGCGCGGCCCGGTGGCCGCGGCCTTCCCGCGAGGCGTGGCCATATGTTAGCGCCTCGGTGCGACTCCGGCCAGTGCGCGTCCTCGGATTGGCGGCGCGGCCGCCACAGCCGGCCTCCGGCTTAATCGTCGGGCCGCCGGCGTTCGCTCTCCCGGGGACAGGCGAGGGTGACGCTCACCTGGTCGGCCCTGCCCGCGCCGGGACTGACGGGCCGTCCCGGGCGTCTTGGACGGGCCGGTCTTGGCGGGCTACAGTACCGGTTGTTTCGTGATGCGTCCAGGCCGGTCCCCATGCCGGCTCCAAACCCCCTCCCGATGCACGAGAGCGAGGCTGACCCGACTATGCCGCCAGCCGCTTTGGAAACAGTCCTCGAGCGTTTTCAGGACATTCTCGGCGAAGAGAATTTCCGTCTGTCGTTCCTCCACCACCTCCGTTACACCCGCGGCAAGGACTGGCGCAGCGCCACGCTGCAGGACAAATTCGACTCGCTGGCGCTGGCGGTACGCGACCGCGTCGTCGAGCACATGATTGCCACGCAGCAGACCTACCTGAGCCAGGACGTCCGCCGCATCTACTACTTCAGCATGGAGTTCCTGGTGGGGCGTCAGCTCCTCACCAACGTGC
This sequence comes from Verrucomicrobiota bacterium, assembly GCA_019136035.1. Taxonomy (GTDB): domain Bacteria; phylum Verrucomicrobiota; class Lentisphaeria; order Oligosphaerales; family JAFGRS01; genus JAGVUW01. The sequence goes on from JAGVUW010000253.1 coordinate 1,807, forward strand.
ACAATCTCGGCATCGTCGAGCTGGTCCGCGACGCCTTACGCCACCTCGGCTGTGAGTTCGAGGAACTCGCCGAGCTCGAGCCCGACCCGGCTCTGGGCAATGGCGGCCTTGGCCGCCTCGCGGCCTGCTTTCTGGAGTCGCTGGCCAGCCTCGGCTACCCGACCTACGGGTATGGCATCTGTTACGAGCTGGGGCTCTTCCGGCAGCGCTTCGAGAAGGGCCGCCAGGTCGAGACGCCGGACGACTGGCTGTCGCAGGGCTATCCGTGGCTGCTGCCGCGGCCCGAGCGCCGCGTCGCGTGCCCGATCCTCGGGCGCGTCACCCACGACGAAAAGGGCGACTTCCGCTACCACCCGCGCTGGGTCGACTACCAGGTCGTCTACGGCCAGCCATGGGATCTGCCGGTGGTCGGGTACGGCGGCCGGACGGTGAATCTGCTGCGGCTGTTCCGGGCCTGCTCGGACGAGCCGCTCGACCTGGACCGCTTCAACCAGGGCGCCTTCGTGGAGGCCCTGCACCGCCGTGTGCTCAGCGAGACCATCTCGCGGGTGCTCTATCCGGTCGACACCACCGACACCGGGCGGCGGCTGCGGCTGCAGCAGGAGTACTTCCTGGTGGCCTGCGGCATCCGCGACATCGTGCGGCGCTACCGGAAGCGCCATGACGACTTCGAGAGTTTTGCCGACAAGGTGGCGATTCAGCTCAACGACACGCATCCGGCCCTGGCTGTGGCCGAGCTGCAGCGCTACTTCGTCGACGAGGCCGGCCTGGAGTGGGACGACGCCTGGTCGATCGTGACGCGGACCTTCTCGTACACCAACCATACGCTGATGCCGGAGGCCCTCGAGCGCTGGCCGGCGGATCTGTTCCGCGAGACGGTGCCGCGGCACTACCAGATCCTCGAGGAGATCGAGCGGCGCTTCCTGCGCGACGCCGAGCGCGCCCTGGGCAAGGACTACGCGGCCCTGTCGCGGCTGTCGATTTTTGAGCATGGCCCGCAGGCGCAGGTGCGCATGGCCAACGTGGCGGTCATCGGCAGCCACACGGTCAACGGCGTCGCCGCGATTCACAGCCGGCTCCTGGTCGAGCGGCTCTTCCCCGACTTCGCGCGGCTCTGGCCGGAGAAATTCACCAATGTCACCAATGGCATCACGCCGCGCCGCTGGCTCCTGGCGGCCAACCCCGGGCTGTCGGAGCTGGTCACGGTGCGCCTGGGCGCCGGCTGGATCACCGACCTCGACCAGCTCCGCGGTCTGGCGGCGTCTGCCGATGATGCCGATCTGGCGACGGCACTGCGGGAGGTCAAGCGGACGAACAAACGCCGCCTGGCTGCCCTGGTGGCGCGCGAGACCGGCGTCGAGCTGCCCGAGACCATGCTCTTCGATGTCCAGGCCAAGCGCCTGCACGAGTACAAACGTCAGCTCCTCAACGCCCTGAACATCGTCGACCTGTATCTGCAGCTCCGCGATGACCCGGCCCTGGAGATGACGCCGCGCGCCTGCATCTTCGCGGCCAAGGCGGCGCCGGGCTACTGGATGGCCAAGCTGATCATCCAGTTCATCAATGCCGTGGCCGAGGTGGTCAACGCCGACGTGCGCACCCGCGACCGCCTGCGGGTGGCCTTCATTCCGGACTACCGCGTGACCCTCTCGGAGATCCTCATTCCGGCGGCCGACATCAGCGAGCAGATCTCGCTGGCCGGCACCGAGGCCTCCGGCACCGGCAACATGAAGTTCGCCCTGAACGGCGCCCTGACGCTGGGGACCCTCGACGGCGCCAATATCGAGATCCGCGATGCGGTCGGCGCCGAGAATATGTTCATCTTCGGCATGACCGTCGAGGACGTCGATGCCCTGCGCCGGTCCGGCTACCGCCCGGGCGAGCACCTGGCGCGCCTGCCGCGCCTGAAAGCCGTCTTCGATGCCATCGAAGACGACCTCTTCTCGCCGCAGGAGCGCGGCCTGTTCCGCCCCCTGGTCGATGCCCTCCTGACCGGCGGCGACCATTACATGCTCGTGGCCGACTACGCCGCCTACGCCGCGGCGCGGGAGCGTACCGGCGTCGTCTACAACGACACCGCCGCCTGGCACCGCATGGTCGTGCACAACATCGCCGGGATGGGGTTCTTCTCGAGTGACCGCTCGGTGCGCGACTACGCCGAGCGGGTCTGGCACCTCCAGCCCGTCCAGGTCCCGCAGACGCCGAGCTGGGAATAGCCCGCCCTGGGACCCCCGTGCCGCTCTGAGTGGGATGTGGCATGCGCATCCCTGCGCATGTCGTCCGGCGCGGCCTCGCGGTGCAGTTGCGTCGCGGCGTGACGGCTGTACTGTGTGGGGGTGAGCAAGGAGTGGCCGTGGCGGCGCCGGCGGAGAGCCCATCCGTGCCGGGTGGCTCGGTGTCAGCCGTTGCGGCCGGGTCGCGGTCGGAGCGATGGAGCCCTCATGAGCGCGTCGGCATCGGCACCCGTCTGCTATCTGAAGATCCGCTATACGGACCGCCCCCACGAGCTGTACCGCATCGACGAGTTCCCCTGCCGCATCGGCCGTTCCGCAGACTGTGACATCACGGTCCAGGAGCCCTCGATCTCGAGCCTGCACGCGGTCCTTGCCCTGACGCCGCAGGGGCT
>JAGVUW010000398.1 GCA_019136035.1 Verrucomicrobiota bacterium
CCCCGTCCGCGCCGGCGTCCGGCGCGGCCGCGCCTGATCCCGCCGCCGAGGCGCCGCCAGGAGCACGCCCGCGGCGGCCATCCGGGCGGCGATCGGGGCGGCGGCGCTGGCGGCGCAGCGCTATGCGGTGGCCGTCCCCGCCGAGGCCGGCGGCCGCGGCGACGGGCGCTGGCTGGGCTCGCGCGGCGGCCGATCGCAGGACTTCCGCGACTTCCGCGACTACCACCCCGGCGACGACCTGCGCTGGGTCGACTGGGCCGCCTATGCGCGCAGCGACCGCCTCGCGGTCCGCGTCTTCCAGGAGGAGATCTGCCCGCATGTCGATATCGTCCTCGACACCTCGCGCTCGATGGACCTCGACGGCAGCCCGAAGGCGCCCGCCGCCGCCGGCTTGGCCGCGCTCCTGGCCGTGGCGGCGGCCAACGCCGGGCTGACGGTGACCGTCTGGAGCGACCGCGACGGCCTGCAGCGCCTCCCCGGCCAGGCGGCGCGCCCGGAGACCTGGCTGACGCCGGCCTTCACCGGCCGCACCGGCCTCGACGAGGCCCTTCGCCTGCAGGCGCCGACCCTGCGCCGGCAGGGCCTGCGCTTCCTCGTCAGCGACCTGCTCTGGCCCGGCCCGCCGGACGCGGTCCTCCAGACCCTCGCCGCCGAGGCCGCCGCACTCCATGTCCTGCAGGTCCTCGCCAGCGCCGACCTCGCCCCCGACGCCGAGGGCTTCCTCCAGGTCGTCGACGCCGAGACCGGCCAGGCCGTGGAGATCTTCCTCGATGACGACGGCCGCCGACAGGTCGCCGGGACCCTCGCCGCACACCGCGCCGCCTGGGCCGATGCCTGCCGGCGCCGCCACGCCCACCTTCATGCCATCAGCGCTGACGACCTCGGACGCGACTGGCGCCCGGTCGAGCTCCTGCGCCGGGGCGTCCTGGAGGGCGTCTGATGCCGGTGGCCATGCATCCCCTGGCGTGGATCGGCCTGGCGGCCCTGCCGGCGCTCCTGGCGGTCTACATCCTGCATCGCCGTCTGCGTCGCCGCGAGGTCTCGGCGGTGTTCCTCTGGCAGGGCCTCGACCGCCAGGCCGCCGGTCGGCAGCGCTGGCGCTGGCGGCGTCCGCCGGCGAGCTTCTGGGTCGAGGCCGCGCTGCTGCTCCTGCTGACCCTCGCGGCCGTCGGCCTGTGCTGGCCGGCGCGGGGGCGGTCCCGCCCGCTGGTGGTGGTGGCGGACGACTCCTTCTCGATGCTGGCGATCAGCGACGGCGTCTCGGCCCGCGCGCGCGCCGAGGCGGCGCTGCGTCGCGAGGTCGGCCGCCTGGAGCCGACCTCGGTGCGCCTCGGCCTGGCCGGACGCGCCCTGCGCCTGGGCCCGCCGCTGCGGCCGGCCGAGCTGGGCCAGGCCCTGGACGCCTGGCGCTGCACGGCCCCCACCGCCGACCTGGCGGGGGCATTGCGGACGGTCCGCCTGCAGGACCCCGACGCCTGGATCCTGGTGCTGACCGACCACCCGCCGCCGGCGGATGAGGGCAATCCCGATGACGACGGGCGACGGCGCTGGCTCAGCGTCGGCGTGGCCGCGCCCAATGCCGGCGTCGTCCACGCCGCCCGGACGGCCCTCGGGCCGGACCGCGATCGCGTCATGGTCGCCGTGCGGCGCTTCGGACGGCCGGCGGGACCGACGACCCTGCGCCTGCGCGACGGCGAACGCGAGCTCCACGCCGAGGCGATCGAGCCGTCCGCCGAGACCCACGAGCTGGCGGTGACCATCCCCGCCGCCGCCGGGATGGTCGAGGTCAGCCTCGACGACGACGCCCTCGCCGCGGACAACCGCGCCCCCCTGCCGCCGGCCTGGCGGCCGCGCCTGCGCTCGCGCCTCGCCATCCGCGACGAGGCCCTCGCCGCGGCCCTGCGACGCGCCCTGGCCGCAGCCGGCATGACTCCTGACACGGCCGGCACCGAGACCCTCCTCTGGACCGACGACACCGCGGCCGCGCCCGGCGCCGGCGGGGGCTGGCAAGTGCGCTTCCATACCGCCGCCGCCGGCGCGGATGCGCCCCTGGCCGGGCCGTTCACCCTCGACCACGCCCACCCGCTCGCCCTGGGCCTCGACCTCGGCGGCGTCCTCTGGGCCGGCGCGGCCGCGCCCGGCGACGGCCTGCCGGTCATCCTGGCCGGCGACACCGCCCTCGTGCGTGACCGCGAGCTCCCGGATGGCGCCCATGACCTCGTCATCGCCCTGGAGCCGCGTCGATCGACCCTCCTGCAGAGCCCGGCCTGGCCGGTCCTGATCTGGAATCTCCTCGACTGGCAGGCGCGCCATGGCCCGGGCTTCGGGGGCGCCCGTGCCGCCTGCGGCCAGTGGGTCCGGCTGGTCGTGGCCGAGCCCGGCGAGAGCGTCCGCCTGGACCTCCCGGATGGCTCGTCGAGCGACCTGCGGGCGCCGCGCGGCCGGCGCGAGACTGGTTTTGTCCCCGAGATGCCGGGGCTGTACCGCGCCCACACCGCCGCCGGGGCGTTCGACCTCGTCTGCCTTCCGGGCACGCCCGAGGAGTCGGACCTGCGCGGCTGCGGCACGGCCGCCGTCGGCGACTGGCGCGGCCCGGCCCTGACGGCCGGCGGGCACTGGGACTCGGCCGGCCTCATGGGCCTCCTGGCGGCGGCGGTCCTGGCCGCCCATGGCTGGCTCCTCTACGGCCGTCGCCAGGTGAGTAGCTCCACGGCGCCGTCCGTGGACCCCCCGGGCGATGGCACGGCGAGTAGGTCCACGGCGCCGTCCGTGGACCCCCCGGGCGATGGCACGGCGAGTAGGTCCACGGCGCCGTCCGTGGACCGCCCGGGGGACGCCCACGGCCCCCGGGGGACGCCAGTCGCGGTGCATCGGCCGCAGGAGGTGCCGCCGTGACCCTCCTCGAGCCGATGTGGCTTCTCCTGATCATCCCGGCGGCGCTGGCCGTGGCGGCCTGGCCGCCGCCGCGGCGCTCGTGGCGGTTCTGGCGGGTGCTGTCGTGGGTCCTCCTCATTGCCGCCCTGACGGCGCCCCTGGCGCGTCTCCCGGGCCGCGGCGGGACGCTGGTCGTGGTCGCCGACCGCAGCGAGTCCATGCCCACGGCCGGCCTGGCGGCGCAGCCCCACCAGATCGCGGCGCTCCTGCGGCGCCGTCAGCCGGGCCAGTCGATGGGCGTGGTGTCCTTCCGTCAGGACGCCGCCCTCGAGATGGCCCCGGGCGAGACCGCCTTCCAGGGCTTTCGGAGCGACGTCCCGGGCGGCCAGTCGAATCTCCACGACGCCCTGGTCCGGGCCCTCGACCTGATCCCGTCGGGCGGCCGCGGCCGCCTCGTGGTCCTCTCGGATGGCCAGTGGTCGGGTGCCGACCCGGCGCCCGCCGCGGCCCAGGCTGCCAGCCGCGGCATCGCCATCGACTACCACCTGCAGCAGCGCCCACCGGGCGGCGACCTCGCCGTCGTCGACCTGCAGGGACCCGAGACGGTCGGCTGCAACGAGGGCTTCCTGATCACGGCGTGGTACCAGAATGACCTCCCGGGGCCGGTGCGCTACGAGCTTCGCCGGGGCGACCTCGTCATCGCTCGCGGCGCCCACGACGGCGGCAGCGGCCGCCAGCGGCTCCTCTTCCGCGACCTCTGCGGTGCCCCCGGCACCGCCGACTACACGTTGCGCCTCGAGAGCGACCAGCCCGACGCCGTACCCGAGAACAACACCGCCCGCCTCCTGGTCGGCGTGCGCGGCCCGCGCGCGGTGCTCCTGGTACGCCCGACGGCGCAGGCGTCGGGCCTGGCGGCGGCCCTGCGCGCCAGCGGCATGGCAGTCGAGGAGCAGCGCCCCGGCGATGCCCTCGACCTGGCCCGCCTGAGCGGCTGCAGCGCCGTGATCCTGGAGAATGTCCCGGCTCGCGCCGTGGGCACAGCCAGCCTGCACGACCTCGCCGCCTGGGTGCAGACCGCCGCCGGCGGCCTCATGCTCACCGGCGGCGAGCAGTCCTACGGCCAGGGCGGCTACCTCAAGTCGCCCCTGGAGCCCGTCCTGCCGGTCTCGCTCGAACTGCGCCGCGAGCACCGCACCCTGAGCCAGGCCATCGTCATCGCCCTGGATCGCTCCGGCAGCATGGCGGCCTCGGCCGGGCCCGGCCGGACCAAGATGGACCTCGCCAACCTCGGCGCGGCTGAGGTCATACGCCTCCTGACCGCGGGCGACCACGTCGGCGTCATCGCCGTCGACAGCGCCCCCCACGAGGTCCTGCCCCTGAGCCCCGCCGAGACCGCCCAGGCGCGCCTGGGGAAGGTCCTCGGCATCACCTCGGCCGGCGGCGGCATCTTCGTCTACGAGGCCCTCAGCCGCGCCGCCGCCATGCTCGCCCGCGCCCCCCAGAAGAACCGCCATATCATCCTCTTCGCCGATGCCGCCGATGCCGAG
>JAGVUW010000454.1 GCA_019136035.1 Verrucomicrobiota bacterium
GCCATCCGCGCCCGCACCGGCGCCGCGCCGGCCTGCCGCGCCGGCCGCCCCGATGACGCCCAGCCCGCGGACCATGCCATCATCCTCGGCACCGTCGACAGCAACCCGGCCCTGGCCGTGCTCTACGCCCGCCGCATGACACCCGTCGACAGCGTCTGTCCCGGCCAGGGCGGCGCCCTCGTCCACAGCCTCAGCGACCCCTTCGGCAAGGACACCAATGTCATCGTCGCCGGCGCCGCCGACGAGGCCGGCCTGAACCGCGCCGTCGATATCCTCCTCGGTGCGATCAACGCCCAGCCGGCCGGGCCCGACCTGGCCCTTCCAAGGCTCTTCGAGCGCGCCTACGGCGAGGACTTCCTCAAGGTCACCCCGTGGGCCGACGACGAGCCGGCCGCCAACCGCCTGCAGGCCGGCCGCGCCGAGGGCCAGAATGCCCTCGACCTCGGCCAGCATACCAGCATCGCCGGCGTCCTGGCCCGCGTCGCCGACCGCTACCGCCTCACTGGCCACAGCGTCGAGGCCACCCTCTACGTTCAGCTCTGGGATATGTACGCCGCCAGCGCCGTCGCCGACCCGCGCAAGTTCGGCGGACCCTGGGGCTTCGACAGCGACTTCCCCAGCCGACAGGTCATCACCGGCTGGGACCTCATCGAGGACGACCCCGCCCTCAGCGACGAGGAACGCCTGCGCACGGTCAAGTCCATGGGCCGCTGGATCGCCGAGGCCGTCGTGCCCGAGGCCGCCTCCGGGGCGCGCAGCCCCCACGTCCCGCACAACCACCAGACCTTCCCGGGCCTCGGCTGCCTGGCCGCCGGACTCTACCTCACCCAGCACTACGACCTCCTCGAGGGCGAGGTCTGGCTCGAACTCGCCGACGCCCTCTTCCGCCGCCAGGCCACCTTCTTCAAACCCCACGAAGACTGCAACGGCTACCAGTGGCTGACCAACGGCCATATGTTCACCTACGCGGTGTCGCGACCCGACCTGACCGTCTTCGACAATGGCAACGCCGGCCGCATCATCGACTTCTGCATCGGTAACATGGACAACCTCGGCTACCAGGTGCCCTACGGCGACACCGGCAGTTGGGCCTGCTGGAACAGCGAGGTGATCTGCCTCGACACCATGGCCTACGTCACCGGCTCGAGCGACGCCCTCTGGGCGGCCCAGCTCAAACGCCAGGTCAAACGCCTCCGCCCCACCGCCGGCGAGTTCGAGCGCCGCGGCGAGGCGCCGGTGCCGACGCGCTTCAACGGCGTGCAGTCGTGGCCCCTGGAACCGCACTACTACGAGTCGATGGGCGCGCCGGAACGCCCGCCCCTGGAGAGCTGCTTCGACAAGATCACCTTCCGCGAACGCATGCACCCCGAGGCCCTCTACCTCCTCCTCGACGGCCTCAGCAACGGCGGCCACAAACACGACGACGGCAACAGCATCCCCCGCATCACCGCCTTCGAGCGCATCTGGCTGGCCGACAACGACTACTTCAAGTCGCCCCTGAAATACCACAACTCCATCCTCGTCATCCGCGACGGCGAGTCGGCGAAGATACCCCCCTACGTCGAGCAGTGCGGCGTCGGCGAGTCGGCCGCGGTCGGCTATAGCCGCACACGCGTCACCGCCTACGCCGGCGCCAACTGGGAACGCACCGTCGTCTGGCTGAAACAGGCGCGCGCCTTCGTGGTCCTGGACCGCCTCGAGGCCGTCGACCCCGGCGACTTCCAGTTCCGACTCCTCTGGCACGGCATCGGCGAAGGCGCCCTCCAGGCCGACGGCCTGGCCCTGACCCAGAAAGGCCCCGGCTTCTGGATCCAGGTCGCCCAGGGGCCGCGCCTCAGCCTCTATGACGACCATGACCTCGGCAGGAACTGGAGCGGCTACCCGCACGCCGCCCCGGTGGTGCGCTCCCTGACCGCGGTCGAGAGCCGCACCCTGCGCCAGGGCCAATCGCACCTCTTCGCCACCGTCTTCCATGGCAGTGCCGAAGGCCCCGGCGAGCCCTGGCCGATACGCTTCACCAGGGGTATCCCCGCCGTGGTGGTGACGACGCCGCAGGGCCCGGTGGCCATCGGCGTGACGCCCGGCGAGATCGCCACCGCCGAGGGGCGCTTCCGCACCGATGCCGAGGTCGTCGTCGCCGGACCCGCCGGGCTCTCCCTGCTCGGCGCCAGCCGCGCCGATGTCGACGGCGAGGTCCTCTTCACCGCCGACGGCAGCCGCTGCACGGACCTGGCGGAGGTCTCCACCGCCAACGCCGTGACCAACCTGCCCCTGGCACCGCTCGCGCCCCCGCCCGCCGCGGCGGCCGCACTGCCGACGCAGCCCGAGGTCTGGACCGTCACGCCGACGCCGCAGGAGAGCCTCCTGACCAGCAACCGCGACCTCCCCGGCGCCGTCGCCGACTTCGCCACCGTCCGCAGCGACCCGGCCCCGGCGGCCGTCAATGTCTTCGGCGATGTGCCCAACCGCCTCGAGGCCCTCACCGACGGACGCTGGGACAACACCGGCGACTCAGTCATGTACGACCCGGATCGGGCCGTCACCCTGACCATCGCCCTCGCCCGCGAGGCGACCGTCACCCGCGTCACCTGGCAGCAGTGGTGGGCCACGACCTCGAGCCGCAAGACCGCCTACCTCCTGGCCCGCGCCACCGCGCAGGGCAGCAATGACGGCTTCGATCGCGACATCCGCACCCTCGGCACCCTCACCGAGCCCGGCCAGCACCCAGACTGGGGCGCGCCGGTGACCTTCGATATCGCCGTCGACAGCGCCCGCGTCAAGGACCTCCGCCTGGTTCTCGAGCCGCAGCCCGGCAGCGCCATCTACCTCGGCGAGGTCCTCGTCGCCGGCCGCCTGCCGGACGGCCTCACCGCCACGGGCGCCTACCGCTTCACCAGCATCACCCCGGCCCGCCTCGATGCCGCCGGCGACCCGGCCGTGGTGCTGACCACCGGCGAGGGCGACCTGCTGGCCCTGGACAGCCATGGCGCCGTGCGCTGGACCCGGCGCTTCCCGGGGCAGCTCAACGACCTGGTCGCGGTGGATGTCGACGGCGACGGCCGTGACGAGCTCGCCCTGGCGCGTCAGGACCACCGCGTCGCCCTCCTCGATGCCGAGGGCACGCCGCAGTGGGAGCGCGAGCTGCAGTACTACCGCACCCCGCCATACGTCAACCTGGTGCGCGCCGGTGACCTCGACGGCGATGGCCGCCCCGAGATCATCGCCGGCGGCAACAACTGGCGCTTCTATGCCTACCGCGCGGACGGCCAGGAGCTCTGGAACTACGAGGCGGTCCATCCGTCGCGGTCGGGCGCGGTGGCCGACCTCGATGGCGATGGCAAGGCCGAGGTCCTCTGCGGCACGCACTACTACTCGATGTCGGTCCTGAACCCCGACGGCACCCGCCGCTGGGCCGCCTCCTTCGGGCCGATCTGCTTCAGCATCGCCACCGGCGCCTTCGACGGCGATGGCACCCGCGGCGTCGTCTGCGGCAGTGGCGACGGCGGCGTCTACCTCTTCGACGCCCGCGGCCAGCGCCGACTGGCCTGCGTCACCGGCGATGAGGTCCGCTGCGTCACCACCGCCGACCTCGATGGCGACGGCCGCGACGAGGCCCTCGCCGGCAGCCTCAGCCACTACGTCTACTGCTTCGACGGCCAGGGCGCCCCGCGCTGGCGGACCGACCTCGGCGAGCCGGTGGCGTGGGTCGTGCCCGGACGCGGCCCCGCCGGCAGGCTGGTGCTGGCGGGAACTACCGGCGGCAGCGTCGTCACCCTGGACGCCCAGGGCACGCCCCTGGCACGCCGACAGCTCGAGGACGGCCTCACCGGCCTGGCGGCCTACGGCGAGGACGCCATCGCCACCACCGCCGCCGGACGCGTGCTGCGCCTGCGGCCCCTGCCCTGACCAGCCCGCGCCAGAGGGATGATGACGACGCACGGATGGGCGTCCGGCCAGGCTGCGCGGTCGGGAAGGCGACCGCGGGGGCAGGCCTGGCCGGCGCAGGAATGTGGATAGGGCAACGTCAGGCGCGACGGCCGGCAGACTCGGCCGAGGCGCGGCAAGCACGAGGTGCGCGGTGAATCAGATCCTGATCGGCAAGGGGAACGAGCCGGTCCATCTCCTCGCTCGATACGCCAACCGCCACGGCCTCGTGGCCGGGGCGACGGGTACCGGCAAGAGCGTCTCGCTGATGGTCCTGGCCGAGGGCTTCTCGCGACTGGGCGTGCCGGTCTTCATGGCCGACGTCAAGGGCGATATCGCCGGCCTGGCTCAGCCGGGCACCGCCAGCGACAGGCTCCGCCAGCGCGTCGAACAGATCGGCATCGCCGACTACGCCCCCGAGGCCAGCCCGGTCGTCTTCTGGGACCTCCATGGCCAGGCGGGGCACCCCCTGCGAACCACCGTCAGCGAGATGGG
>JAGVUW010000281.1 GCA_019136035.1 Verrucomicrobiota bacterium
CGACTTCGGCGGCGTGCGCACGGTGGCCAGCGTCGAGTACGACTGCATCTACGGCATCGCCAACGGCGTCCCGCCGACCCTCGGCGACCACTTCCACCCGCGCGGCGATCTGAATCGCGCCGTGATGGCCCTCGACCGCGAGGTCTACGCCCGTCTGCAGCCGCTGCAGCCCTGGATCGAGGGGGCCGTCCCGGTGGTCGAGGCGGCGGCGGTGATGCTGTCCGACTACCCGGGCTACGCCTGGGCCGGCGGCGGGCGTCCGCAGACGAAGGCCCTGGCCATGCAGTCGGCCAAGGCCGCCACCCGCGTCCTCTGTGAGCTGAAGGTGCAGTTCGACAATGTCACTACGGCCGTGCCCTGGGACCGCTATGGCCTCCTGGTGCTCCCCGACGACATCGCGGTCACTCCCGAAATCGCGGCACGACTCCAGGCCCACCTCGATCGCGGCGGCGCCATCCTGTCGACCGGCCGGGCCGGCCTGGCGCCCGATGGCAAGGCCTTCGCCCTCGACGCCTGGGGCCTCGACTACCAGGGCGAGGATCCCTTCGACCCGGCCTTCCTCAGCGCTGCACCCGGCTTCGCCGAGGGCCTGCCGGACATGCCGATCAGCCTGTACGAACGCGGCATCGCCATGGCGGCGCGACCGGGGACCGAGGTCCTGGCGACGATCACGGCGCCCTACTACAACAACATCTGGGACGGCCGCCACGGCCACCGCTACACACCGCCGGACCGCGACACCGGGCGGCCGGCCGTGACCCTCTGCGGTCGCGTCGCCCACGCCAGCCACCCGCTCTTCCGGACCTACTTCACCAGCGGCGCCCTGCCCATGCGCCAGGTGGTCGCCAACCTCCTGGCACGCCTCCTGCCCGAGCCGCTGATTCAGGCGCCCGGCGCGCCCGCCTTCACGCGTATCACGGTCACCTCGCAGCCGGGTCGGCGCATGGTCTACGCCCTGGCGTACCTGCCCGAGTCACGGGGTGCGGGGATCAACATGATCGAGGAGCCGATGGAGGTCAGCGACCTGTGCCTGCGCCTGCGCCTGGATGGGCGCCGGCCGCGTCGGGCCTACCTGGCGCCGGGCGGCGAGCCCCTGGCCCTGTCGGTGGATGGCCGCTATGCCGAGGTCACCCTGCCGCGGCTGCGCGGCTGGGCCGTGGTGGTCTTCGAGGAGTAGTGGCCTCTGTGAGGAGTGGTTGCATGACGGCGATGCAGGAGTTACGCCTGCGCACCGCGGCCGCCGGCCGGAATGCCCTGCGGGTCTTCCGTCTGCCGGCGGCGTGGCAGGTCGGCGTCTACCCGGCGGACTGGGGCCCGGCCCTGACCCCGACGCAGATCCGCCGCGCCGTCGCCGGCGGCCCGCGCACGGCACCCATCGCAGAGGCAGCGCGCGGGGCGCGCTCCGCGGTCATCGTCGTCGACGACTTCCGTCGGCCGACGCCGGTCGAGTGCCTCTGCCTGGAAGTCCTCGCCCAGCTCGAGATGGCCGGCGTGCCGCGCCGGCAGGTGACGATCATCACCGGCGGCGGCGCCCACCGGGCGCAGCCGCGCCTCGAACGCCGCCGCCTCGGCGCCGCCCTCGAGGGCATCGGCGCCTGGGCCATCCATGACGCCTTCAGCCCCGAGGTGCACTACGTCGGCCTGACCTCGGCAGGGACGCCGGTGCTGGCCAACGCGCTCGCGGCGCAGGCCGACTTCAAGGTCGGCATCTCCAGCGTCTACCCGCACCCGTTCACCGCCTGGGGCGGCGGCGCCAAGATCATCCTCCCCGGCATCTGCCACGTCTCCAGCCTGCACTGCCACCACAGCAAACTCCCCGGACGCCCCCGCGGCAGCGACCCGGGCCGCTGCCCGGCGCGCCGTGACCTCGAGGAGGCGGCGGTGCTCTTCGGCCTGGACCGCGCCGTCTGCGCCGTGATCGGCGGCAGCCGTCAGCTCTGCGGCCTGGCGGTCGACGAGCCGATCCGCGCCCACCGCCGTGCCGTGGCCCTCGCCCGCAAGGCCTTCCGCACGACCATGCCGGCGGAGCGCCCGGACCTGGTCATCGCCAACGCCTACCCGATCGACGGCGACCCGACCCAGCTCTCGAAGTCGGCCTGGCCCGGGCCGCATCACGGCGTCCCCATGATCCAGATCTTCGACTTTGCGGACCCGTCGCCCTACCACGGGCTCTACCACGGCCGCCTGCGCGAGTTCAATGCCCGCCGCCGTCAGCAGGCCCACCGCCAGGACCCCGCACGCCTCGCGACCGCCATGCAGATCCTCTTCAGCCCGCAGTACGGCCGGCGCTTTGTGCCCGTCGGCGAGACGCACTACGTCGAGAACAACTGGGGGCGCCTGATCGAGGGCCTCGCGGCGCGTCTGCCGGCGGCGGCGCGGGTGGCGGTCTTCCCGGCCGCGGCCCTGCAGCTCCCGGCGGAGCCCCCGCCGCCGGCCGTTGCCCGCCAGTGACCGACGACCCGGTTTGGGGAAGAAACGGCTCTTCCGGCAACGGCGCACTTCCGGTGACGACGGGGTGCGGCCGTCTTGCCGGATGAACCAAAAAGAACCCCGACCACCGCGGCAGGCGTTCACCGCGATGACCGGGGTTGGGTGCCATGAATCGGCGCCACCGGCCTCAGGCGTACAGGGGGCCCAGAGCGGCGCAGGCGCGGAAGTCGTCGCCGCCGAAACGGTCCCACAGCGTCGGCCGGAAGAGGTCCTTGGCGTCGAGGTTGTGCATATCGACCGGGATGCGCAGCATGGCGCAGAGGGTCACCAGGTCGGCGCCGATCAGGCCGAAGCTGTTGGCGTCGTGGTTCGGCCCGATGCGGCTCATGTACTCGAACGAGGTCATCTCACGCGGCGCCCAGTAGGTCTCCGGCCAGGTCCGGTCGGTCACCCGGCTGATGTGGTCGCCGACGGTCACCGGCAGCTCGACAGTCTCGCCCTCGACGACCGAGCAGGTGAGCTGGTTGTCGACGGCGTTGAGGCGGTAGGCGGTCATGGGGATGCCGCCGGGGCTGCGGAAGTGGCTCGAGAGGCCGTCGCCGGGGAAGTAGGTCAGGTCGGCCGCCATGTAGGTCGTAGCCGCGATCGCCTTCTCCATGAGGCTCTTCTGCAGGGCCGGATCGGCCGCGATGGCGGCGGCGGCCTCCTGGACGCTCAGGCCCTCGAAGCCGGGCGACAGGCGCAGGACGTCGACGGCGTAGTCGAGCGCCCCGGCGCCGGAGTTGCGCTTGTCGATGATACCGCGCGGCGCGATCGCCGAGACATCCACGCCGGTCGCCTGGCGGATCGACGCCGGCGTCCAGTTCGTACGGATGTCCGCGAAGAGCTGCGGCATGCCGGTCAGGAGGCTGGCGGCGAGCATCCCCAGGCCGTTCTTCGAGTCGTTCTCCGTGGCGACCACGTACGGCGCCCGGGAGCCATTCCAGTCGAACGAGGCATTGAGCACCGACTCGACCAGGTCGAAGTTCGGATAGAGGTCGGTCCACTGGCGCTGGCCCTGGGTACCGGCCGCGATGGCGTTGTAGCCCTGAGCGAACTCGACGCTGGCCTGGAAGCCCTGCTGACGCCCGACGGCCGGGTCGGCCAGCTTCGGGTTGCCGACCATGAGGTCGCGCACGATCAGGGCCATGGCGCAGCAGTCCGCCAGGAGCTTATCGCTGCTCCACGGGCGCTGGCCCTTGCCGAAGTCCATCCGGAAGCGCTTCATGAAGGCGATCGCGCGGGCCAGCTCCTCGTGGTCGTAGAGGCCGCGCGCCAGGCGGCCCTGCAGGCCGACCATGTCGTAGGAGGCCGTCCCCATGCCGAAGTACTGCTGGACGAGGTTGCGGCGCACGTCCGAGCCGATGATGCCCATGGAGACGCTGCCGATGGAGAGGTAGTTCTTGCCGCGCATCTCGCCGACCGCGGCGGCGGCGCGTGCGAAGCGCAGGAGGCGCGTCGCGACGAAGTCATTCAGGGGGCCGCTCTCGTCCTCGAGATCCGGCGAGTAGATGCAGAAGATCGGGCGCTTCTTCTCGTCCATGGCGGCGCAGAAGGCCTTCAGCCAGACAGCGCCGGGGCGGTCGGTCTGATTCAGGCCATAGGCGGCCTGGATCCACTCGCTGCTGCCGACGCCCATGCAGGCGCTCATCAGCTCGTCGCTGTACGACCAGCTCCGGCCGACCCAGAGGTTCGCCGCAACGCCCTGCGTGGCGTAGTAGCGCTGCGCCACCGCGCCGGAGCGCGGGCCATAGACGATCTCCGGGGCGACCACCACCCGCACCGGCCGGCCACCCGGCAGGCGGACCTTGGCCATGATCAGGTCGTAGACCTTGGCCACCAGCGCCCAGGTCTGCGCCGCGTTGCTCTCGTAGGCGCCGACACGGCCGTCCGCCACCGGCGTGATCGCCAGCGTCGGC
>JAGVUW010000694.1 GCA_019136035.1 Verrucomicrobiota bacterium
CCCTCTTCGATCTCGTCCTCTCGGCGTACGCGCTGCCCTTCGTCGCGGCGCCGCAGGACTGCATTGCCGCCATGGCGGCACGGCTGCGCCCCGGCGGGACCCTGATCCTCAGCACGGCGCACCCGCTGTCGACCAGCGAGTGGATCGACGTCGACGGCCAGGCCGGCATCTTCCTCCAGGACTACTTCCACCCACCCGCCGACCAGCGCCGACGGGGCACCGGGCGCTCGCGCTGCCGGCCGGTGCCGGTCAGCACGGTCTTCGCGTGGCTCCGCGCCGCCGGGCTCCAGGTCGATGCCTTCCTCGAGCCGCCGGCTGAGCCGGTCCGGCGCTACACCCTCGGCCAGCTCCGCCATCGCGTGCCCTACTGGAGCCGCGCCTGGCTGGCCCTGGCCGAGGAACTCGCCCGCGTGCCCGTGGTCGCGATCTTCCGCGCCCGAAAGCCGTCGCTTCGCGAATAATCCAGGCAAGGCCGCTATAGTATGGGCTTTGCGACAGTCCAGGTCCGGGCCGCGGCGGCCGTGATGGAGGCGGGTGGTTATCATCCCCCGGCGCCGGCGTGCTGGGCCTGGGCGACCTGCAGATCTGGGGTAGCGCCATGGCCGTACGCGTGCGTTTTGCGCCCTCGCCGACGGGGCATGTCCACATCGGCAACATCCGTGCTGCGATCTTCAACTGGCTCCTGGCCCGTCACGCCGGGGGCGCCTTCCTGCTGCGCATCGAGGACACCGACCTCGAGCGCAGCACCCCGGAGGCGATTGCGACGCTCCTGGATGTCATGCGCTGGCTCGGTCTCGACTACGACGGCGAGCCGGTGTACCAGACGCAGCAGCGTCCGGCGCACGACCAGGCCGCGGCGCGCCTCCTGGCCCAGGGGGACGCCTACCGCGCCGCCAAGGGCGGCGGCGGCGAGGCGGTGCTCTTCCGGATACCCTGGCAGGCCGAGGCGGTCCCGGGCGTGGTCACGGTCGGCCCGGCCGAGCTGGCGGTGCACCCGTCCGAGCCGGTTCGTGTCGGTCCCGACGGCCTGCAGTACAGCGTGCCGACGGCCAAGGGCAAGGCGGTCGAGGGCGGCGCCTGCCTGGCTGGCTACCGCGATCTGGAGATCGTCGACGCCGCCGGGGCGGTGCTCTTCCGCCTCGACGCCGTCATCGACCGCGGCCTGGCCGGCGAGAGCTTCAGCGTCACCGGCGCGGCCAGCCTGCGCTTCACGCGCCGAGCCATCACCTACCACGACCTCGTCAAGGGCCCCCTGAGCAAGCCCCTCGACAGCCTGCGCGACTTCGTCATTGTGCGCAGCGACGGCTCGCCGGTCTTCCACCTCGCCAATGTCGTCGATGACATCACCATGGCCATCACGCACATCATCCGCGGCGACGACCACGTCGAGAACACCTACCGGCACCTCTTCCTCTTCCATGCCCTCGGCGCGGCCGCGCCGGCCTATGCCCACCTGCCCATGATCGTCAACGCCAGCGGCAAGCCCTACAGCAAGCGCGACGGCGATGCCTTCGTCGGCGACTTCCGCGAGAAGGGCTACCTCCCGGAGGCCCTCTTCAACTACCTCACCCTGCTGGGATGGAACCCGGGCGACGACCGCGAGAAGCTCAGCCGCGCGGAGCTGGTGCAGGCCTTCAGCCTCGACCGGGTGCTGCAGTCGTCGGCCCAGATGGACGCCGCCAAGCTCCTCAATCTCAACGGCCAGTACATGGCCGCGCTGCCCTTCGAGACCTTCCTCGAGGGCGTTCGCGCCGCCATCAGCCGGCTGCCCTGGGGCGCCGCGGCCGACGCCACGCGCCTCGAGGCCGTGGCGCGCCTCATGCAGTCGCGGACCAAGCTCTACACCGACGTCGCCGCCTGGGAGTACTTCTTCGTCGACAGCCCGAGCTACGACGAGAAGGCGGTCGGCAAGTTCCTGCGCAAGCCGGGTGTAGCGGAAGCCCTCTCGGCCCTGCTGGCGGCCTTCGAGCCGGCCGCGGCCCTGTCCAGCCCGGCGGCGGCCGAGGCGGCCATCGCGGCGGTCGCGACGGCCGGCGGCTTCGAGCCGGGCCGGCTGAACCAGCCCATCCGTGTCGCGGTCACCGGCTGCACCATCGGCGCCGGGGTCTACGAGACCCTGACCTTGCTCGGCCGCGAGACCGTCCGGCGGCGTCTGGCCGCGGCCGTGGAGCTCTCCCGCGGGGGTGCTGCCGGCGTGACGTCGGCCTGATCTCGCCCCGTGGGGCCTGGCAGGCCATCCTGCCGTAAACCGGAGACTGCTGTCATGACGACATCCGAGTCCCTCCCGATGGTCGCCATTGTCGGCCGTCCCAACGTCGGCAAGTCGGCGCTGTTCAACCGCATCGTCGGCCGGCGTGTGTCGATTGTCCACGAACAGAGCGGCGTGACGCGCGACCGCATTGCGGCGGCGGCCGCGCATGGCGGGCGGCGGTTCACCCTGGTTGACACCGGCGGCCTTGGCATCGGCCGCCGCGAGACGCGCCACGTCGGCGTCTTCGACGGCCTCATCCGCGACCAGGTCGCGGCCATCGTCGACGAGGCCGCCGTGCTGATCTGGGTGGTCGACTGCCAGACCGGCGTCACGCCCCAGGATGAGGAGGTCGCGGCCCTCCTGCGCGCCGCCGGGCGGCCGGTTGTCGTGGCCGCCAACAAGGCCGACAACGAGGCCCTCGCCAGCGCCGCCGCGACCGAGTTCAACCGCCTCGGCTTCCCGGTCATCTGCCCGACGTCATGCACCCACACACGCGGCCGCGCCGAACTCCTCGACCTCGTCGTGGAACGCCTCCCGCCGGCCGCCGGCGACGGCAGCGACACCGCCGCTGCGGCGGCACCCGAAGCCCTGAAGCTGGCCGTCGTCGGCCGGCCGAACGTCGGCAAGTCATCCCTCGTCAACCGCCTCTTCGGCGGTGAGCGCGTCATCGTCAGCGAGGTCGCCGGCACCACCCGCGATGCGGTCGATGTGCCGGTGACGCTGCGCACCGGGGGCGTCGAGCTGCCCCTGGTGCTCATCGACACGGCCGGCCTGCGGCGCCGGCGGCAGATCAGCACCGTCGTCGACTTCTTCAGCATGGCACGCACCCAGGAGGCCATCCGGCGCAGCGACGCCGTGCTCCTCGTCCTCGACGCCACCGCCCTGGCCACGGCCCAGGACAGCGCCATCGCCCGCCTCGTCGCCGATGCCCGCAAGCCCTGCATCATCGTCGTCAACAAGTGGGACCTCGCCGAGGCCGAGGGGGTCAGCCGCAAGGCCATCATCGAGCAGGTCTACGAGAGACTGTCCTTCATGCGCCACGCCCCCATGCAGCTCATCAGCGCCCTCACCGGCGACCACGTCGACACCATCCTGGGCGCGGTGGTGCACCTGCGCGAGCAGATGAAGGTG
Organism: Verrucomicrobiota bacterium; assembly: GCA_019136035.1. Lineage (GTDB taxonomy): Bacteria > Verrucomicrobiota > Lentisphaeria > Oligosphaerales > JAFGRS01 > JAGVUW01. The sequence continues at coordinate 3,383 of JAGVUW010000694.1, forward strand.
ACGGTGCCGACCAGCGTCCTGAACCAGTTCCTCCAGGACCTCGTGGCGCGCACCCCGCCGCCGGCGGCGACGAACCGGCGTTTCAAGATCTTCTACGGCACCATGCTCGGGAATCCGCCGCCGCGCTTCGTCCTGTTCGCCAACGACAAGACCGCCTGCCCGCCGCGCTACCTGCAGTTCATCGAGAACCAGATCCGCGAGGCGTTCTTCCCCCAGACCGGGCTGCCCATCATCATCGAGGTCCGCCAGCGCGCCGACCCCAGCGAGGGCACCGGCGCTCGCCGCGCCGCCGCCGGGGCACAGCGCCAGCGTGGCGCCGTCAGGAAGGCCATCGCCCGCCACCACGAGCGCAAGAAGGGCTGGCGCAAACGCTCGTGACAGGACCTGCCATGGACGCACCCGAACCACACCGCGCCGGCGCTCTCACGGCGGAGCCGGCCGCGGCCCCGTGCGGTGGCCGCCGGGCCGGCCTGGCGACCGTCGTCCTGGCCAGCGCCTCGCCGCGGCGCCGGCAGCTCCTCGCTGAGGCCGGGGTGCCGATCCTGGTCGACGTCGCCGCCATCGACGAGACGCCCCTCCCCGACGAGGCGCCGGGCGAGCACGTCCTGCGCCTGGCCCTGGCCAAGGCCGACGCCGTGGCCCGACGCCACCCGCGGCGGGTCGTCCTCGGCGCCGATACGGTCGTCGTTCTCGATGGCCGCATCTTCGGCAAGCCCGCCGACCTCGACGAGGCCCGCGACATCCTCCGCCAGCTCTCCGGACGCTGGCACGAGGTCCTCACCGGCGTCGCCCTGCGCCGGCGCCGGCCGGCCTGGAGGATGGTGTGGTGCGCCCGCACGCGGGTGCGCTTCCATACCCTCAGCGAGGACGCCATCGAAGACTACTGCCGCCGCGTCAACACCCTCGACAAGGCCGGCGCCTATGGCATCCAGGAGCACGGCGATAGGGTCGTCGCGGCCATCGACGGGCTCTACAGCACCGTCGTCGGCCTG
>JAGVUW010000379.1 GCA_019136035.1 Verrucomicrobiota bacterium
CACCGCACACCAATGGAGAACTTGAATGACTCCCACGAAGAGGTAGAATCACCCGGGAAGAGTGGCGGGTTTTGAGCCGACCGCCAGTGGCTGGTTTTGAAGTGACCGGTGACAGCGTGCGCCGCGATGTACACCGCGCAGATGCGCGTCAGGTCGGACTTGACCGCACTCACGAAGGCCGCGCGGGCCATCTTGCGGAACTCGCTCGTGGAGTCGGCAGGCATCGTGACGTCCCTCCCGGCAACGCTCGTCATGCGGCGCGTCGCTCCCGATGACGCGCCCTCATGCCGGAGAAGGTAGTCGCGGGCGCGGGCGTCGGCAACCCATGCCGACGCCCGCGCAGGATTGCCTCAAGATCCCTTCATCGTCGCATCCTGAAGGGATGGCAGAACGTAGCCGGGGGTCGCGCGCAGCACGACCCCCGGGACCAGAGACCCATGAACCATGCACCCTGAAGGGGTGCTAGAACCCGACGCTGCAACCGCCCCGACGCCCGCGAACTCCAACCTCGGCCGGCGGCGGCAGAGCCGCGTCAGCCCGCCTTGAGGATCCGGCGCAGGCGCTCCAGGACCATCCGGACGCCCTCCTCGCCCAGTTCCCGCGAGGCCTCGGCGGCCGAGCGCACGTACCACTTGCTGGCATCGAAGCGGCCCATGTCGACCTGCTCCGGGCACAGCGCCATCATGAAGCTGGTCTCGCCCTTGCCGGCGTGGTCGAACGGGTAGCGCGCGATGATGTCGGCATCGAGCAGCGGGTGGCCCTTGATCCAACTGAAGGGATCCGTGCCGGCGTCGTGCTGCTCGTAGTAGTGCTCCATGGCATTGTCGCCCCACCAGCCCTCCTTGCCGGCCGGGCCCTCGAGGTACTCGAAGATGACCTGCCGCGCCGCCAGCTTGAAGGCCAGGTCCGTCGGCATGCCGGCCGCGAAGTTCTCGCTCTGGTGGTGGATGATGAAGTGGATATTGCGGAAGCCGATGCGGATCAGCGAGGTGAACATCGCCTTGGCGATCGGCAGGAGGGCCTCGGAACCGACATGGACCGTGCCATTCCGCGCCGCCGGCTCGACGGCGTAGCTGCCGGCGCCGTAGTAGAAAGCCGGCAGGATCACCAGATTCATCTCGGGCTCGAGACGCTCGAGGCAACGCTCGACCACGAGGGTGTCCATACCCACCGGCAGGTGCTCGCTGTGGTACTCGAGCACCCCCAGCGGCAGGACCACCGGCCAGCGCTCGTCAATCGCCTGCCGAAGCTGGTGCGGACGCATGAGTTCGTAACGCATGGATCGCTCTCTCCTTAATTAAAGAGGTCTCGGGGCACACGCCACCGGGCCCGTCCGCGCCGCGCGGCCCGCGGGAACTATCCCCCGCCGACGCCGGCCGCGCCAGCCCTCAGCCGCGCATCCAGGGCTGATCGAAGATCGCGTCAGCGCCGGCCTGGCCACCCTGAAGGGGTGCCAGAACCGGACTTTCAGACAGCCCTCAGCCACGCATCCGCCCGGAGGCGAAGCCGCGGTACTCGTTGAAGAACATCTCGGCGAAGGCGTCCGACTGCAGGGTCACCGTATCGTCGGCGAAGACCGCATTCATCCGCAGCGTCCCGAAGTACTCATCGGTGGCGTAGACGACCATCAGGAGCGAGTCATCGCGCCGCCAGGCCGCCGAGGCATGGCAGTCGTAGCCGCGCCCGGATGGCCGCATCATGGTCCGCCCGTAGTAGTGCGTCTCGGGGAAGGCCTGCCGGATCTGCCGGCCCAGGCCGAAGCGTATCTCGTGCGCACCGCTCGCATTCTCGTAGGCCATCGCGATCGCGTCCGCGCCGACCTGGAAGCGCACCGTCTTCAGCCCCATGCCATTCTCGTCCATGACATAGGTCCGCCCGTCGATGGCACCGGCCTGCGGCGACCGCCGCTCGCCGGGCACCGCGCGCAGGACGAGACCGTCGATCCGCGCCTGCAGCGCCGACTGCGCCGAGCGGTCCTCCGGCAGCGGCCCGCGGCTCAGCGACGCGAGGATGTGGCGGTCCAGGGCGTCGTAGATGATGCTGTCGCCGCCCGTGATCGACTGCGTGTCGGCCGTCGTCACCAAGATCAGATCGTGCTCGGGCACACACACCGCCAACTGGCTGCCCATGCCCCGGCACGAGAAGCCGAAACGGCTCCGCCAGAACTGGTAGCCATAGCCATACTGGTGCTCCGGATCGGTCACCGGGAGGGTGTTGTCGACCTGGCGCGCCGTGGCCTCGCGCAGGTAGTCCTCCGGCACGAGCTGCCGACCACGCCAACGCCCCCCGTGCATGCAGACCGCCGCAAAGGTCGCCACATCCCGGGTCGTGCACAGCAGCCCGGAGCCGCCCCAGTCGTGACCGCATGGGGTCTGGATGCAGCGGATGTCCGAGGACATCCCCGCCGGATCAAAAAGGCGCTCCTGCAGCAGCGCCGTGAACTCGACCCCGGCCACACGCCGCACGATCATGCACAGCATCACCGTCGCCAGGGTGTCGTAACGGAACGACCGGCCCGGCAGATGACCGGCCGGTATCCGGAAGAAGGCCTCCGTCCAGTCGTCGAAGACCGGGTAGTTCGACGCCGTGAACGCGGTCGTCATGGTCAGCAGATCGCGCACCGTCGTCCGCGCTACATACGGATGCACCGGGCCACACCGCACCGCGTAGTCGGGGAAGAAGTCGACGACGCGGTCCTGCAGCGACAGCCGGCCGTCGCCCGCCAGGATACCGATCGCCACCGAGACGAAGCTCTTCGTCGTCGAGTAGAGCCGGTGCCGGAAAGACGCGTCAAACGGCGCCCAGTAGGCCTCCGCCGCAATCCGCTCGCCGCGCAGCAGCAGGATGCTGTGCATCGGCAGGCCCTTGTCCTCAAGGCGGTCGATGAAGGCAGCCACCGCCGCCGAGGGTATCCCCGCGGCCTCCGCCGTGACGGTCTGCAGTTCGCGACTCATGGTGGTCTCTCCCGCACTGTCCCGTGACCCGTGCCGCGCCGGCCGGGCCCAGACGGCCCGCCGCCCTTAAGGCGGTGCCTGTCTCGTCGGCCGCCCGGCTGGAGCACCGCCTCCAAGGCCTGTCGCGCCAATCCCGCGGCCGCAGGACTGATCAAGGAACGCGGCGCCGCTCCCGTGGTCACCCTGGAGGGGTGCCAGATCGTAGCCGGGGGTCGCGCGAGAGCCCGACCCCCGGAAGCGCGAATCCACAGAACACGCACCCTGAAGGGGTGCCAGAACCGGCCCCCCCACGCGCCCCCGGCCGCAGCCTGGCCTCAGTCGCCAAGCCGCCGCAGCAGCCAGCGCTTGACGCTGATCGTCTGGCTGCGCGAGGCCTCGTTGCGGCCGACAATGCGCACACCCAGGCGCTGCGGACCGGCCGGCAGGGCCACCTCGCCGCAGGCGACGCGCTCGCCCTCGGCATCGATGCCGTCGACGTAGGCATCGAAGGGCTCTCCGACGTCCTGGCCGTTGACGACCGCCTGCACAATGCCGTACTCGTTGGCGAGGACCACCTCGACGAACACCGCGTAGCGCCCGGCCGGCAGGTCCGGGGTCGCGAAGGTCATCACGGACCCGACCTGGGTGCGGCCCATGAACTGCGAGCCGAGGCTGTCGAGGCGCTTCGTGTAGGTCCCGTCGCTGTACTCGACCGCCAGGTCGCGCGCCTCGAAGGCGATGCCGTCGAAGGGCACGGCCGGCTGGTGCGACAGCGTCACGGTGTGCGTGTCGGTGGTCTCGAAGGGCATCGCCACTACCAGCTTCCCGGAGGTGAGGCCGGCCGAGCCGTCGCTCTTGTACGGGTTGTGCGGCAGGGCCGGCCAGAGCAGCCGGCTGCCCTCGGGAAGGCCGACCCGCAGGCCGTAGTAGAGGACCTCGCCGCCCAGCTCGGCGGCCGTGAGCGTCAGCGCGTCGCTGCCCAGGGTGATGCGCCGGCCGTCGGCGGCGAAGAGCCGCGTGCCGCGGTAGAGCAGCGGCAGATGCGCCTCGGCACGACGGCCCCGCGGCGCGCGGAAGGTCAGCGTCAGCACCGCACCGGCGTCGTCGAGGCCGGCACGGACGCGGAATGGCCCATGCCCGATTTGGCGGTTGAGGTCGGCCGGGCCGTACTTCAGCGCCATACGCAGGGCCCGCGGCTCGATATTGATGCTGGCCATATCCGGCGTCCAGAGCAGATCGACGTCGGGCACGAAATTCGGGGCGGTGTCGCCGGGCGTGTGCGCCAGCAGCGCCGGATCCCCAACCGTGAAGGTCGACCAGTACGGCTGCAGCTTCGTGTTGCCGCCGCCCACCACCAGACCGAGGTCGTCGTGGTAGATGTCAATCAGGTTCTGCCGGTCCTGCACCCAGCGGTTCTTCGGCGGCCGGCACGGAAAGGCGGTGAAGGTCCACTGCCAGGGCTTGATGCGCTTGGTCGCCGCACTGACTGTGCTCAGCACCGTCGTGCTCTCGTCCGCAGCCGAGGGCATGGCGGCAACCGGGCCACTGCCGGAGTACAGCAGCATGGTCGCGGCGTAGTCGGGGTCGACCGGCCGGGTGCCGCCCTCGCTGCGGCGCCAGAGCTGGTGCGACAGGTAGCCGCGCCCGGCGTCGGTCCAGCTCAGGCCGACGTTGCCAATGTCGACGCCGTCGTGGTAGAGCTGGCGCTCGTCGATGCCCGGCGTGGCCGCGCCGTTGGGCAGAAGGACGCTGGCGTGGAACTGCGCCGCGCGCTCCAGCGCGCCCAGGACCACGGCATCGCGCGAGGCGTGGTAGTAGAGCCCGAGCAGCTCGACATAGACGCTGTTGTAGCCGATCAGCGGCCCGCAGTGCTCCGACCAGTAGCCGCCCTCCTCCTGCTCCTCGACCGTGCGCTGCAGGTACCCCGCCGCCGCCTGGCACCAGTCCTCCTCGCCAAAGCACTGCCCGCCGATGTACAGCGCCATCATGTTGTGCGCCGTCATGTTGCCCACCGCGCCCCCGGCACCCCGACGAATCGCCCCGAAGCCCAGGCGCAGGCCCGCCTCCCAACGCGCCTTCGACTCCGGCGGCAAGGCCTCGCCCACAAGGCTGTAGGCGCGCACCCAGCGGCTGTACGTCCACGGCTGGTGCACCTGACCCCAGGTCGAGTTGTCCTTCTTCCGGAAGGTCCACGCGCCACGCTCGTCCTGCGCATCGACCAGGGCCTCGCCGCCCTTCGCAATCGCCGCCAGCAACGCCTCGTCGTGGTACCAGCGGTTCGCCGGGTCCTCGAGACTCCAGGCTGCGGCCAGCGGCAGGAGGGCATTCTGATCATTGCAGATCCACGGCTTCGTCCCGAACTGCCCCGTCTCAGGATCCTGCGTCGACAGGATGCGCTCGACACCCTCCACCAGGCTGCTCATCAGAAACTCGCGCGGCGGCCACGTCTCCCAGGCCGCCGAGGCCTGCTGACCCAGCACCGAACACACCACACTGCCCGCCAACCACAAGGTCGTTCTCATGCCGCGCATACTCCCGATGCAAAGAGGCCCCGCGCGCCGCCTCGACTCCAACTCGCATCTACCGGACCATACGCACTCGACCCGCGCTTGTCCATGGCGCGACGCTGTCGGGAGAGCGGCCGGTGACATGACAAGACACCGCCCGCCACGTGTGGTGGAGAGCGAGTGTCCACAGACGCGAACGCGTCCACGAGCCGCAACGGCGTCGACAGCACAACACCCGATCGCCCACGCGGGCGAGGCCACCGGCACAGGCCGAGTAGGTCCACGGCGCCGCCCGTGGACCCCCTGGCGGCCGCCCCGCCGGCACGGACGCCGGATGCCGCCGGAACCGCCCGGGCCGGACCGTGGTCGATTCACGTCAGGCCATCACCACCACGGAGGACGCCATGGGCATCCACCTGAAACGCGCCTACGACCCACCGTGGCCCGAGTTCGAAGAGCGCTACCGCGCCGAGCTCGCGGGCCACCCGGCCCTCGGCGACCTGCGCCGACGCGCCCGCCAGGGCCCCATCACCCTCGTCTACGCCGCCCGCGACCAGGCCCACAACCAGGCCGTCGTCCTGAAACGCCTCCTCGAGAGCGGCCCCGGCCGTCGTCCTGAAACGCCTCCTCGAGAGCGGCCCCCGATGAGGCCGGCAGGCCGGGCCCGGCCAGGCCGCTGACCCTCACGGCCCTGCGGGCCGGGCGTGCGCTCCGCCATGGGCCGGCGGAGGCCGGACGTAGATCATGGCCAGAAGCCGCGCCGTGTAGGATGCCCCAGGCGGAAGGAGTCCAGTGTACTGCAACTCGCGATGCAGGACATCGTTGCAGGCTGTATCGACGAGCTGTCTCAAGGCGACACCGTCCACACCGGCAGCCCCCGAGGTCACACCGAGGCCGAGCACGTCCAGCCTCTCGACGCGAGGATCGCGCTCGCCCGAGGGGGAGAGCCCGATGGGTATGACCCGCGTCTCCGTCTGGCCGCGCGCCACATGCAGCGTGACCCGCCACACCGTCAGAAGGCCGGAATCGCGGGCGTCGCTGGCCGTGGCAGTCAGGGCGCGCTCGCCCGCCGGCAGTTCGCGGAACGCAGTCATGTACTGCTGCACCAGCGGGTGCTCCGTGCCCACCAGGCCAAGGTGATCCACCTGCAGAGCGCGGTCGCGATCGGTGGTGAGGTCCTGCGTCGGGCCATGGGGCACGGCGATCGAGAAACACCCGTCCGCACCGCCCCCGACCGTGTGGCCTTCCTGAGCCGCCGCGCGCTTCACGAAACCCACAAGGCGCTCCATAGCCGCGCCGCCGTCGTCGTGCCTGCGGTAGTCACGCAGGTCAAACCGGTCGAGATCCTGAAACAAATCGAAGACGACTCGGCGTGCCTGTTCGGCGTTCTCCATGGCCACGTCGAGTTCCTGTCGCGTCCGCGCCAGCGTCGGGTCGCGCAGGGCATCGCGGTAGAGGGTGTCGTAGCTAAGCTGGGTGCCCAACTGCCCGAGGATCTGGCCGCGCAGGTCCTCCGCGATATCGCCATTCTCATCGAGTTTGCCCAAGGCCACGGCGATGTCGCGCAACTTCCTCTCCAGGAGGAGATAGATCTGTCCCTCGATGGTGTCACCCGCGACCAGGTTGTAGACCTGTGCCGTGTGCTGCTGACCATAGCGGTGAATGCGGCCGATACGCTGCTCGAGGTCCATCGGGTTCCACGGCAGGTCGTAGTTGAAGAGCACCCGTGCAAACTGCAGGTTGATGCCCTCACGACCGGCCGCCGTGCAGACCAGCACGCGCGGGCCGTCGTCGCGTCGGAAACGCCGCTGGGCCGCGAGCTTGGCACCGTGGTCGCCGCCCTGAAGCACCTCGACACCCTTCCCGGGGAACGCCTCCTCGATGGCCTGACGGATGCCTTCGACCGACCCGAGGTAGGTGGTGAAAACCACGATCCGCTCCACGGGATTCAGCCCCCACAACTGCCTCAGCGCCTCCAGCAGAACGCGGGTCTTCGTCTCCAATCCGGGCGGAAACGCGGCCAGGAGCTGCCGCAGGCGTTGGCGCTCTTCCGGAATTGCCACGGTGACCATCTCCACGGCGGACTCTGCCCCAGAGGCCGCCGCCAGCTCGCTGTCGCCATAGCTCTCGGCGGTCGACGCCATGGCCTCCTGCCGCCGGGCCCGCCGCAGGAGGTCCAGGCGGAGCTCGACCAGAGTCTGCTCGCACTGGGCGCGACCCACGGCGTCATCGGCATACCCGTACATCTCCCGGATGAGGTCACGGGCTTCCCCGTAGAGCGCGTTCCGCCCGTCGATGTCCAGAAGGTCGTCGCGTTCCATGGCCTCGCGTACGGTCAGAAGCAGCAGTCGGCGCCGCAGCGTACCCCGCACCGCGAGGAAGCTGCTGGCCGCGATCTTCTGGAAGATGGTCATGACAAAGCCGAGCGCGCGGCCCTGGCCGCCCTGGCGCGCCGCCAGGTCGTAGCCGTCCGCCAGGTAGCCCAGCAACTGCTCGTAGAATGCCCGTTCCGGCTCGGAGAGGGTAAACGCCTGCGTATGCACGACACGCCGGGCGAAGAGCGGGCTGCCATCCGCGGCGCAGGCGTCAGCCTTGGTCCGACGCGCCACCACCGCATTGAGCCGGTGACGGTTCTCGACCATGTCGCTCTCGTCGGTGAACAGGGCCGGCTCAAGCAGGCGGACGAGCTGCCAGAAACGGAAGTGGTCGCCCTGATGCGGCGTGGCCGAGAGCAACAGCAGGTCGCGGCAGTGGTCGCGCAGGGCCTCGGCCAGCTTGAAGTTCTCCGTCTTGCGGACCTTGCGGCCCGTCTTGTAGACACTCAGGTGGTGAGCTTCATCAAAGACCACCAGATCCCAGGGCGGCGCCTCACGCAGCCGCGCAATACGACGGGGCTGCTTGAGCGTGTCCACCGAGGCGATGAGCCGGTGGTGCCGGGCAAACGCGTTGGACTTGCGGTCGGTGACATCGCCCTCCGTGCCGAAGACCTCGAAGTCCAGACTGAACACGTCGTTCAGCTCATGACGCCAGTTGTCCACCAGCCCGGCCGGGACGACCATCAGAGCCCGAGTCAGCTCCCCGCGCGAGGCCAGCTCCCGCAGGATCAGCGCGGTCTCGATGGTCTTGCCCAGGCCGACCTCGTCGGCGACCAGCAACCGCCGGGGCTGCGAGGTGGCCACACGGTGCACCAGCACGACCTGGTGCGGAAGAAGGTCGACCTTGGCCGAGGTGAGGGTCGCGGCATTCTCCATCAGCGGCAGGCGCTCCGCCTCGACCGCCAGCCAGAGCCTCTCGATGCCCTGCGCCGTCGCCGGCCGCAACCCGGCGACGACCTCGTCGACCCAGGTCAGCGCCGCTGCCAGAGCCTCCACCGGCACCCGACGCTCACCGAAGCCCTGAAAGAAGACCTGAGCAAAACCGGACACCTCCGAATGCAGAACCACGCCCTCGCCAAACTCGGCGTGCCGCACGCGGGTGCCGGGTGAGGCGAGGATGTCGGATGGGCGATGGCCAATCGCGGATGGAAGGACGCCAGAACCAGCAATGTCGGATGGGCGACCGCCGATAGCGGATGGAAGAACGTGGAATCCTGGCGCCGCGGCACGCCCATCCGCCATCCGAGATCCCCCATCCGCCATTCGAGATCCCCCATCCGCCATTCGAGATCCCCCATCCGCCATCCGCCATTCCCTAAGACACCCTCGCCACGTGGAACCCGATCGCCACGGGGCCGGCAGGCCGGTCCGCGTAGAGACGCGCCAGATTCACCGTGGCGCTGCCGTCCCAGAGCCCGAACGACAGGCGGACCTGCCGGCGGCCCTGCACCCTGAACAGCACCTCCTCCCGCACCCCGGTCGTCTCGAAGGCATTCGCCGGAGCGGCAAAGCCGAAAACCAGGCCGCAGCGGTCCCACTGCGACTGGACCCGCTCGATCAGGCGCGCCACCCGCCGTTCCAGTAAGGCCTCCGCCGCTGCCGGCGCCTGCGTCTCCAGAGCCGCTTCCAGCCCGGTCACCAGGATCGTCGCCTGGGCTGGCGGCTCGGTTGGAAACGCATCCAGCCAGCCCAGCGCCGTGCGCAGCGACACCATCCAGGCCTCGCCGCCAATCAACGGCGCCAGCGCCTCACGGTCAAACACCACGCTCGACCCGCGCCGCCGCCAACTCGTACTCGATAGCTCACGCATGATGGCCGCCCTTACCCATCGCGGCCCTTCGCCGCAGGGATATCCATCGTAGGTTCGAATCGACTCATACCACGTGCAGTGCCGAAGTCAACGTCCGCGTGCGCGCCGCCAACCATGGCGGCAGGAAGGGCTGGACCTGGACCAGCCAAGAGCGCCAGCGCTCTGCCTCATCCGCCAGTTCCCGCCCGTGCTCGCCCTGCATCAGCCTCAGAATCGCGCTGCGCGTGTCGGCCGCCCCTGCGGCCAAGACCGTGAACAGGAGTAGTTTGCTGCGTTGGCTGGAGCCAGCCGCTGCCGCCAGGCAGGCCTCCGCCAGCCTGTGCGGAAACCGCAGGAACCGGTCACCCTCGGCCGTGGCGTGCAGGACCCGCAGCGTCCGCAGTAACAAGTCGAGGTGTTCGTCACTCAGCTTCGGCAAGGTCCGCCGCCACCATTCGATGTCGTCCACCTGGGCCCACACAGGTTCCGCCGGCAGGGCCGCTGCCAGAGCCATGGGCAGCAGGAGACGTATAGCGAAGGAGCGCTCCTCCTCACTGGCTTCAGACAGCCCCGACAGGCTCTCCGACAAGCCGACAGGAGTCTGGAGCTGCGACACGGCGGCGACGACACTCGCAAGCATCTGCCCGGCCGGGCTGCCCAGCGTCAGAGCAGCATATTGAGCCGACGCACATCAAATCCGGTGGTGGAGCGTTGTGGAGTGCCGTAGGCAGCCGTAC
>JAGVUW010000737.1 GCA_019136035.1 Verrucomicrobiota bacterium
CGCGGCGATCAGATCGCGCCAGCCGTGGCAGCGGTCTTCCGGCGCTTTGGCCATCATAACGCCGATGAGGGCGCTGCAGGCCTCGCTCACCCGCGGGTTGCGTGAGCGCGCCGGCGGCAGGGGCTCGTGAACGTGCTGGTTGAGCACCTTCAGCGCGCTGTCGCCCGTGAACGGCGGCGCCCCGACAACGAGGTGGTACAAGGTCGCGCCCAGCGCGTAGATGTCGGTCTGCACGCTGAGCCGCGTCGAGCCCATGGCCTGTTCCGGGCTCATGTAGTGTGGCGTGCCCAGGATCGTCCCAGAGAGTGTCATGGCAGTCTCGTCGCCCAGGGTCTTGGCCAGGCCGAGGTCCATGAGGAAGACCCGCCCGCGGCGATCCGTCATGATATTCGCCGGCTTGAGGTCGCGATGCAGGAGGCGGAACTCGTCCCAGGCATAGTCGAGTGCCTCGGCGATGGTCCGGATGATGGCGAGGGCCTCGCGTTCGGGGAGGGAGCCATCGCGTTTCAGGCGCTGATCCAGCGACTCGCCCTCGACGTAGGCCATGGCCATGTAGTAATGGCCGCAGTCCTCACCGGCCTCATGCACGGTCACGATGTTGGCGTGGTCCAGCCGCGCGGCCAGGCGGCCTTCTTGCAGGAAGCGCTCCACGGCGCTGCGGTCGGCTGCAAAACTCGGCGGCAGGACCTTCACCGCGACCCGGCGCTCCACCGAGAGCTGGGTGCCGAGGAAGACCTCGCCCATGCCGCCCTTGCCCAGACGGCTTTCGAGGCGGAAGCCGCCCAGAGTGGCGCCACAGTCGACACGCGACTCCGGCACCGCCACCATGCCACGGCACTGCGGGCAGTGCGCCTGGCGGCCACTCGCGCTGGCGTCAGCTTCGATACGGGCCCCGCAGTTCGGACACTCGAAGAGAAAGAGCACTGGAATCACCCCTATCGCAGGCCGGTGTTCCGCGGCAACCGACCTACAGATACCCCGGGCGGCGGTACCGCGCAAGCCCCCCATCGTGACACCCGCCCGCCGCGGCCGCCACAGCCCGGGCCGGAAGCCCCGTCGGACTTCCCCTGCCCTGCCTTGGGCGGCGTTTGCACTCCGGGTGCCCGGGGGTAGCTTACGAGGCCTGGCCGGCGCCCCGGCGCGCGGGCATCCACGACACGACCACCCGCGCTCCTGCCGGCGCCGCGAGCCATGGCCTCGCCGCCGGCCCAACACGCGGCAGCGGCCGCCAGGACACCGCGACGGCCGGGCGCCGAGCATCCCCGAAGGACCACGCATGCCACCCCAGACAACGGTCGAGCTCCTGGCGCCGGCCGGCGGCCTCGAGGCCGCCTATGCCGCCCTGCAGCATGGCGCCGACGCCATCTATCTTGGTCTCAAGCAGTTCAGCGCCCGCGCCGAGGCCGAGAACTTCACGCTCGACGAGGTCGCCGAGGTGACTGCCTACGCCCACGAGGCCTTCCAGCCGCCCCGCCGGGTCTACGTCACGCTGAACACCATCCTCTTCACCGCCGAGGTAGCGCCGCTGGCGCGTTCCCTGGCCCGCCTCGAGCAGATCGGCGTCGATGCCCTGATCGTCCAGGACCTCGGCCTCTGCCGACTCGTCCGCGAGGCCTTCCCCGGCCTGCGCCTCCACGCCAGCACCCAGATGGCCATCCACAGCCTCGCCGGCGCCCGCCAACTGCCGCGGCTGGGGCTCTCGCGGGTGGTCCTGGCCCGGGAGCTGACCCTCCCCGAGGTCAGCGCGGTGGCCGCCCTGCCCGGCCTTCAGACCGAGGTCTTCGTCCACGGCGCCTTGTGCTACGCCTACAGCGGCCTCTGCCTGCTGAGCTCGCACCTGCGCGGCGCCAGCGGCAACCGCGGCGCCTGTGCCTACCTCTGCCGCAACACCTTCCGTGCTACCGGCGACGACGCCGGCAAGGCACTGATGAGCATGAAGGACCTCGCTCTGGTCGAGGCCCTGCCGCAGCTCCGCCAGGCCGGGGTGCACTCTCTGAAGATCGAGGGGCGGAAGAAGAGCCCGCTCTATGTGGCCGCCGTCACGGCACTCTACCGCGGCCTCCTCGATGGCACCCTGAGCGCGGCGCAGCGCCGCGATGCCGAACACGACGTCAAGACCATCTTCAGCCGGCCGTGGACGACCTTCCACCTGCACGGCGCCGGCCAGCCCGGCGTCACCGACCCGGATACCGTCGGCCATCGCGGCGCCCCGATCGGCACGGTCGAGGCCGTCCAGCGCGGCCAGCCCGACCAGCTCGTCTTCACCGTCGGCGAGCGCGCCCTGGAGCGCTACGACGGCCTGCAGGTCGACCTGCCCGGCCGCGAGAAGCCATTCGGCTTCGGTGTCGAGGCGATCGTGGTGCTGTCCGCGCGGGGGTCATCGCGCGGCCGACAGGCCTTCACGGCGCCGCCGGGGGCGCGCGTGGCGGTGCCGTTACCGCCCGGGCACCCGTCCCTGCCCCTCGGCGCCACCCTCTACTGCGGCTCGTCACAGGCCGTCAAGCGCTCCTACACGTGGGAGCGGCCGCGGCCGGGGACGCACGGGCTGCGCCTGCCGGTCGCCTTCACGATCCGCGTCGACGACGACGCCCTGCGCGGCAGCGCGGCGCTCGTCGGGCCGCACGAGGACCAGCCGGAGGTCAGCCTGGCGCTGCCCCTGCCGGCCGGCGCCGAGACGGCCCGCGACCCGGAGGCCCTCGCGGCGGTGGCCCGGCAGGCCTTCGCCAAACTCGGCGGGACGCCGTTCGCCTGCCAGTCGCTGAGCTTCGACAACCCGGCGGGGCGCTTCCTGCGCATGGCCGACCTGAACGACCTGCGCCGGCGCCTGGTCGAGGCCCTGCAGCAGCGCCTCGACGAACACCTCGACCGGCGCGCCGACAACGCCGCCAGGCGCCTCCTGGCCGGCGCGCCGGCCGCCGCGCCGGCGCGAGGCGGCGAGGCCGTGCTCTGGGAGCTCGGCATTGACCGCCCCGAGGCCATCGAGGCGTTCTCTGACGCCGCCCTGGAAGGCCTCGATGAGGTCACGCTGTGGTTCGACCGCCTCGACGACGACCTCGCGCGCGGCCTGGAGCGCCTGCGCCGGCGCCTCGGCGAGGCCCGCCTGCGCCTGGCCCTCCCGACCGTCGTCAGGCCCTGGCAGGAAGAGCGCCTCCGCCGACGCGTGCAGCGGCTCCTCGAGGCTGGCCAGCGGCGCTGGATGGTCGCCAACCTTGCCGGATTCACCTATCTCGAGGACGGCTCCGACCTCGATATCGCCGCGGATTGGCCCCTGCATACCCTCAATCCCCTCGCAGCCCGGACTCTGGTCGACCTGGGATGCACCTCGGTGACCTGCTCGCCGGAGGACAGCCGCGACAACCTCGCCCGGCTCCTCCCCGCCCTCGGCGACCTCGCCCGCGTCGTCATCTACCAGGATACGCCCCTGGCCATCTCGGCGGTCTGCGCCTTCGAGAGCGCCGGGCAGTGCCCCGAGCCCTGCCGGGGGCGGAAGCGCACCTGCGCGGCCACCGGCCTGCACCTGGAGTCGCGCCGCGGCGACCGCCTGGTGGTCTTCAACGACGCCGGCCAGAGCGTCATGATTGGCGAGAAGCCCCTGTGCTGGTCACACCACCGCGACGACCTCCGCGCCCTCGGCGCGCGGCGTCTGCGCGCCGACTTCCTCTGGCGGGAGTACGCGCCCGACCGCGTCGCCGCGACCTGGGAACGCCTGCGCCGAGGCGAACGCCTCGAGGGCACCCACGAGGGCAACTGGTAGGATGGCAAGGCGGGCTATAGTCCAGCGCGACGACAAGCCTGTCGCGGGGTGATTCGTGAGGATGGCATGCCGCTGATCGAGAGGTCTGACTACCGTGCGCCGTGGTGGCTGCCTGGCGGCCATCTGCAGACGATCTGGCCCACCCTGTGCCGCTCGGTCACGGGTGTCGCCTACGAACGTGAGGCGCTGGAGCTTCCGGATGGCGATGTCCTGGCGCTGGACTGGCTGCGGGCGGGCCGGCGGCGGCTGGCGGTCCTGAGCCACGGCCTCGAGGGGCACAGCCGCCGTGCCTATATCATGGGTATGGCGCGCGCCTTTCGCGAGGCTGGCTGGGATGCCCTGGCATGGAACTTCCGCGATTCCGGCGGCATGGCCAACCGCCTGCCGAAGTTCACCACCAACCACTCTTTCGAGGACCTCGCGGCGGTGGTCGAGCATGCCGTCGCAGACGGCCGTTACGAGCGTGTCGTCCTAGTCGGTTTCAGTATGGGCGGCAACCTCACCCTGCTCTACCTGGGTCGGCACGCCGACACGATCCCCCGTGGCGTCGACCGCGCCGTGGTCTTCTCCGTGCCGTTGCACGCGCCGAGTGCGGGTGCGCGTCTGGATCACC
>JAGVUW010000410.1 GCA_019136035.1 Verrucomicrobiota bacterium
ATCCGCCCGCGTCGGTGTCCCACGTCCCGAGTGCGCACTCGATGGCCTCGAGGTCGGGCATGCCCTTCGCCTGGTAGCGCCTGAGGTCGGCGACCATCTCGGACCGCGTGCGGCCGTAGACGCCCTTGCCCATGGGCTTGTGCTTGCCGTCCTCGTCCTTGAACGATTGCAGGACGTAGGACACGCGGTCCTCGGGCTCGAAGAGGATCTCGAGGTAGGTCACGAGCTCGTCGACGTGGCCCATCGAAGGCCGGGGCAGTGGCTCGGAGTAGTCCGCGCCGTAGACCGCGTCTCCGACCATTCCGGGGCCGATGACGCTGTCCCACGTCAGGGGGGCGTCCACGACATCACTACGCGACGCGCGCCTGTCACTCGGTGGGTCGCGCGCGGGTTCGCGGTTCGCGCTTGTCCATGTGGATACGGCTTCGGCGACGGGAAGCGGAGGCGAGCAATTCCCGGCGAACTCGGAAAGAAGCTGGATGGCCTCAGACTGCGGCATCCGCGCGTCGCGCATTTGGGCTGCCAGCCAGAACGCCCTCCCGTTGCGTTCGCCGGACGGAGCGCCATTGCGCACCGCGTCTAGAATGCATCTCGGTATGGTCATGCGAAGCTCACGCTTTCCCGCGTCCACCCACGCGCTTTGATTTGGTCTATCAGTTGGGACGCCTCGGTGCGGGTCAGTCCGCCCGTGCGCTCGTAACCGAACTTGGCCAGCAGTGCGAGCTGCCCCGGCGTCGCAAGCCCGGCCCGGCTGCGTCCGATCAGCTTGTTGAGGATCATCGATGCCATGCCCTTGCAGGTCACCGCGCGCGGATCGAGTCCGAACTTGCCGATGGCGGCGAGCTGCGCCGCGCTGGCCTTCTTGCCCTCCCACGGCATCGTGGGCTCGTAGTCCTCGAGGTCGGCCGCGTCGATCGAGAGCGCGAACGCCAGCGGGTCGATCCGACGCGCCTCCTTGCGGGCCTGCTCCTTCAGGGCCTTGGCGAGGGCCTCGTGTCGCTTGCGGGCCACTTCGGACGACGCGAGGGCCGCCATGTCGAGGAGGTCGAGCTGCTTCCCGGCGCCAGCGGCCTTCTCCTGTATCTCCGTCGCCTCCTTGGCCTGCTCCTCCTTTGCGGCCACCAGCGATGCCGGACGGCAGAGGTCGTGCCGGGTCGTGTGCCAGAGGTAGTCCAGTATCAGGAGGTCGCGCTTGCCGGGGAAGAGGCGCGTGCCGCGCCCGACCATCTGGGCATAGAGAGCCCGCGACTTGGTCGCCCGGAGCACCACCACGCAGTCCAAACTGGGCTCGTCGAAGCCCTCGGTGTATAGCATGGCGTTGCAGCAGACCTTTGGCCACGGTGTCTTGAGCCATTCGCCGACCTCGGCCCGGTCCTCGGACATGCCGTCCACATGCCTGCAGTCGATGCCCCTGGCCTCCAGCAGCGCCATGAACGCCTTGGAGGTCTTCACCAGCGGCAGGAAGACCAGCGTCTTGCGGTCGCGGGCCTTGTCGGCGATGCTGTCGGCGATCCGCTCGAGGTATGGGGCCAGCGCCTCGCCCAGGTCCCCGGCGTTGTAGTCCCCGGCCGTCACCTTGACCGCGTCGAGGTCGACGTGGATCGGGACGGTCTGGACGACGGGACGGGCGAGCCATCCGTCCGAGACCGCGTCGGCGAGCCCGTACTCGTAGGCGACGTCCTCGAAGACGGCCCCGAGGGTGCGCTTGTCTCCCCGGTCCGGCGTGGCCGTGACGCCCAACACCTTGGCCCCGGAGAAGTGGTCGATGATGCCCCGGTAGGACGCGGCGAGGGCGTGATGGGCCTCGTCGACGACGATGGCGCTGAAGTGGTCCGGCGACCATTGCTTGAGGCGTGCCGGACGCATGAGGGTCTGGACGCTGGCGACGGTGACGGGCCACATGGACCCAGACGCGCGTTCGTCGGCCTTCTCGACCGACGCCATGATGCCGGTGGCGGCCTGCAGCTTGTCGCATGCCTGCCGGATGAGCTCGTCGCGGTGGGCGAGGATGAGGGTGCGTCCGCCCTGCTTGGCGATCCGTTCGGCGATGGAGGAAAAGACGATGGTCTTCCCTGTGCCGGTTGGGAGCACAAGCAGGGCGGAGCGGATGTCCAGCCACTTGCGGAAGACGGCGTCGCGCGCCGCCTCCTGGTATGGTCGGAGTTTCATGGCGAGGCGGTCAAGCCACCTTCCTTCCGGCCTTCTTGACAGTCTTGATCGCCGCGAACACCTCGGCGAGCTCGGTCAGTTCCGAATACTTGCGCTGGAAGGTTTCGAGTTCCCAGAGCGCCGTTTCAAGCAGGGAGTCCCGGCCATCCTGCGACATCATCAGGGTGGGGGCGTGCCGGTATCCGCCATCCTCGTAACGCTCGGACCGGATGGAGACGAACGACTTCATCTCTCCCTTGACGTGCGGGACGTATTCGACGCAGACGCGGATCAACTGCCGCGCCTGTTCAAGCCGGTACTTCTGTGCCGCTTCGGAGTCGTCCCACTCGAAAGCTGAATGGAGCGCGCTATCGGGGTTGGCAGCGTGTTCAACGACCTTCTCCGGTTGGAGCACGCCGCCGTTCGCCCGTTCGATCTTCCGCAGTTCCTTGACTCGTTGCTGCATGATCTCGCTGTTCTTCATTGTTGTCCCTTCATTGATTTGTTGCCTGCCTTACCCGGCCTTGCCTTACCCGGCCTTGCCCCGCCGATCCTTGCCTGCCCCGCCTCGCCGAGCCACGCCACGCCCCGCCGATCCCCGCCTTGCCTGCCTTACCCTGCCATACCTGGCCACGCCACGCCGAGCCCCGCCGCGCCTGCGAAACCAAGCCCATCCGGGTCTGCCTCGCCTTGCTTGTCCTTGGCACTCCACGCCTCGCCATGCCTGCCGCGCCTCGTCCGGCCGCACCGCGCCTGGCCTCGCCATGCCTGCCGCGCCTTGCCGGGCCACGCCGCGCCGCGCCGCGCCGTGCCTCCCCATGCCTGCCGCGCCGCGCCTTGCCCTGCCGCGACCAGCAGGGCCACGCCACGCCCGTAGTCTGCTAGTCGTTCACGATCTCAAACTGCCCCCAGCCCATCCCCGCGCTGTTCTTGCTGTCGGGCCGTCCCTCCCCGATCCCCACCTGCATCCCGACGCGTGACAAGAGGTTGCACATGTCGGCAAGGGTGAACTGCTCGGCGTCCCAGCGGATCTTGACGACCGCTTCCCAGCCTTCCGCCCACATGGGCCGCGCTCGGATGTCCGCGACCCCAGTCTCGTTGCGCACTGCGTGCTCGACGTACTGGGGCTCGCCCTTGGTGATCTTCACAAGCGGAGTCCCGTCGAGGCGGTCGAATCCGTCGGCCTCGACGAACACGCTCAGCTTTGCCAGCGTCATCTTGAAGTTGACCAGACGGCATGCCGAGATGCACGCGCACCGGAAGGCGGACGCGGGGATGCCGCACCACCCCTCGCGGCTGACGTGCTTCGCCTGCTCGTAGCACTCGTCGAAGTCCTTCGCCGCCCGCTCCTTTTTGCCCTTCGCCGTGCTCCCTGCGGCCTGCTTGGCGCGCATCATTTCCCGGGCCTTCGCGGGGAAGGCGTTCATAACCAGCGGAACGACTCCGCGAATCTTGAACTTTGCCGTCTCGAACTGTGGCGCTTTGATCGTCACTGTGTTGCTGCTCATGGTTGTTTTTTCCTTGGTTGTTCCGCGTGTCGGATGCGCGGCCCCCGTGTTGGGTGTTTACGCGAAGCTCGGCCCTTCCTCGACCGCGACCCCGTCCTCGATGATGATGCTGCACTCCCCGCCGGTCCCCACGCGGGTCCCGATGGCCTGCAGACCGCGGCCCTCCAGCCACGCCCCGAACGCCTTGAGCGTCGGCACGTCCAACTGCTCCAGACCGTCCAGCAGCACGAAACCGCAGGCGGGGTTGATCGTGTGGACGACCGCCGTCGCGACCTGCAATCGCTCGGCCCCGGACATGCAGTCCCAAGCGCGGCCCTTGTAGCGCAGCTCGCCCTCGGCGATCTCCAGCCCGTCCAGCGGCAGCGGGTGCGCGTCCAGCAGAGCGCGGAGTTCGGCGCGGACCTCGTCGATGCGGCGCGAAAGTTCGCGGTACTCCTCGCCAAGCGCCTCGGCGTTGGCGAAGGCCTGCTCGCGCATCTGGTTGTCGCGCACCTTGCCGTTGTGCTGGTCGATCTCCTCCATCTTGAGCTTGAGCGTGGACGTGTCCACGGGCTCGGCAGTGCGCGCCGCGGTGTCGGCCAGCATGGCCCGCTCCTCCAGATCCTTGGCCTCGGCCTCGGCGGCAGCCAGCGTCTTGCGCAGTTCCTCGACGCGCTGCTTGGCCTTGCCGAGCTTGAAGGCCAGCATGCCGGCCTGGTCCTTGG
>JAGVUW010000681.1 GCA_019136035.1 Verrucomicrobiota bacterium
CAAGAAGAACGCCACCGACGCGCAGTGCATCGGCCTGCCGGTCAATGGCACCGGCATCGAGAAGCCGTCGATCGCGGTGCTGCTCTGCGACGCCAGCGGCTACCGCCAGTTGGCTGGGTACTACTCCCTGCCGCCTTACGCGACACCCTACATCTACTCGTGGTCGCCCCACGCCGGCTTCTCCCGCCGCAACATCCTCCTCTGCGATGGCCACGTGCAGCAGTACGGCCAGTACGAAGACCGCGTCCTGAAGCTCTGGCACTACGCCCCGATCCCCGGCTTCGGCGCCAACAGCGAGTCGTGGTAACGACCGCCCGCCGCGGGCGCCAGCAGCGCCCGGGTGAGCGCCACTCGGCTCGTGGCGCTCACCGCCGCCCCGCCGTCCGTCCGAACCCCATAGCCCAGCATGCGCCGCGAGAGCACGACGTCCGCCTGTGCCTTCGCTTGCGCCCTCGACACCTCACCGCCGCCCCGGCCCCCCAGCATTCCACCATTCCATCACTCCAATCCGTCAGTGCTGGCTCTTGCGACACCCGCCGGGAAACTGGCGCAGTGCGGGTGTATGGTGTTGGCGAAGGCTACAAAAATGGGGGCCGCGGAACGCCATGCGGGCCGCAGGCCGCCGCCAGTCATCCGCAGCATCACAGCGCCGAGTGCACAGGGAGGTGTGGTATGCAGACGGGACGTCGCCGGTTTACCCTCATTGAGTTGCTCGTGGTGATCGCTATCATCGCCATCCTGGCAGCGATGCTCCTGCCGGCCCTGGCGCAGGCCCGCGAGAAGGCCCGCAGCATCACCTGCACCAACAACCTCAAACAGCTCGGCCTTGCCTTCGAGCTCTACCGCAGCGACTACGACCAGGTCTACCCCATGGTCCTCGCCCTCAATCAGGGCGGCCAGTACTGGGACCAGTTCATCGCGCCCTACGTCGGCGGCGACATCACCTCGGAGACCTACTTCTGCCCGACCACCACCACCATCACCTTCACCAACTACCCTGGCGTCACCGCCGCCGGAGTGCGCCGACGCTTCCACTACGGCATGACCTGCGGCTTCTTCAAGGCCACCCGCATGCAGAACGCCACTCAGCCCCTGTGCATCGGCCGGCCGGTCAATGGCACCGGCATCGAGAATCCGAGCATCGCCGTCCTGCTCTGCGACGCCAGCGGCTACCGCCAGCAGGCCGGCTATGTCTCGCTGCCACCCTACGCCACGCCCTACCTCTACTCGTGGTCGCCCCACGCCGGCTTCTCGCGCCGCAACATCCTCCTCTGCGACGGCCACGTGCAGCAGTACGGCCAGTATGAGGACCGCGTCCTGAAGCTCTGGGGTCGCGCCCCCATTCCCGGCTTCGGAGCCAACAGCGAGTCGTGGTGAGAGAGCGCCCGCCGCGGGCGCCGGGTATGCCGGGGCGGGACATCGCGCGCCGTATCTGCTGGAGCGCGAGTGTCCACAGACGCGAACGCGTCCACGAGCCGCAACGGCGTCGACAGCACACCGCGGCGATGTCGCCAGCGAACCCGGCGAAACGGTGGCCGGCGCCCGGCTCGTGTCCTACTTCGGCAGGACCTTCGCCACGAGCGCCCCGAGGTCCGGGCCGCCCTTGCTCTTGAGGAAGTCGAGGATCACCGGGACGAACTGCGCCGCCTTGCCCTGATCGAGGTTGAGCTTGCCGAAGCCCTCGGCCAGCCCGGCCAGGCCGGCGAGGTCCTTGCCCTTGTCGCCGCCGAGGGCCCCGAGCAGCCCGCCCGCCAGGCCGGACGCAGCGCCGCCCGCCGGCGCCGCCGCCATGAGCTTCTCGGCCTCCGGCAGGGCCGCCGTGATCTTCGCGAAATCGCCGCCGAGCTTGTCCTTGGCCAGCTTCAGGAGCAGGCCGACGCCGCCCTCCGCCTGGCTCTCCTGGACCCCCACGCGGTTCACCAGCTCACGAATCAGGTCCGTCATGGTGCGTTCTCCTGCGTTTGCCTTCTTCCACCGAACGCCCGACCACCGGCCCGGCCGGCCACCGGCACCCCCCCCGACGGTCAGCGCCGGCGCGATGCCCCCGCCGGCCAACCTGGCCGCTGACGGCCACTCTAGGTCCGCAAGGCCCGGCGCGCCAGCAGGGCTGATCGAGGATCGCGTCAGCGCTCGCCTGGCCACCCTGGAGGGGTGCCAGATCGTAGCCGGGGGTCGCGCGAGAGCACGACCCCCGGAAGCGCGAATCCACGAAACACGCACCCTGAAAGGGTGCCAGAACCGGACTTTCAAACAGCCTGGGGCGCGCCACCGGCCTGGGTTGACTCGGGCCGCATGGTCATGTAGGCTGGGTCGCGGTCGAACCGCCGCGGCGGTCCCGCCGGCGCGCCGTCGCGCCGGCCGTGTCGCCGCGGCCTGTCTGCGCACGAGTCCAACGACGACCGACGCCGAGGAGCCTCGCAGGATCCCGATGAACTCTCGACACCACCGCGACGCCACGCCACCGCAACCCGCCACGTCGTCTGCCACCGCAGCCGCCCGGCGGCGCCGCGGCCCGATCGCCCGGCGCCTCGCCGCCGTCACCCTGGGGATGATCATGAGCAGCAGCGCCCTCGCCGCCGACACGGCCTTCACCGACTACGGCATCGCCGCTAAGGTCGCGGAGTGCCGCGGCGTCGTCACCCTGCGCACCGCCCAGGGCCGCAACCTGGTCATCGCCATGGCCCTGGACCTGAGCCCGCTCGGCTACCTCCTGGTCACTGACATCGACAGCGGCGAGACCCGCCAGATCTTCTACCCCAAGGGCGCCGGCAACTCGCCGGTCTACGCCTCGATGATGAGCCGGAACGGGCGCTTCTACACCGCCGCCGGCGGGGTCCTCCTCGAGTTCGATCCGGAGCGCTCGGAGTGGCTCTACCACGGCGTACCGCAGCCGGGCGCCCAGTGCTTCGTCGGCGAGGCCATGAGCGACGCGCCCGACGGCCTCATCTACGGCGGCACCTGCAACAACTGCCACCTGATCTCCTATAACCCGTCGACCCGCGAGACCATCGACCACGGCCGCCTCGACCCCGAGGAGCAGTACTTCAGCTACCTCGCCTTCGACAGCGCCGGCTGGGCCTACGCCGGCATCGGCACCGCCCGCTGGAACATCGTCGCCTTCAACCCCAAGACCGGCGAGAAGCGCGCCATCATGGCCGAGGCCGACCGCAAGGTCGGCACCGCCCGCGTCTTCACCGGCACCGACGGCCGCGTCTACGGCTCCGCCGGCAACCTCATCTACCGCCTCTTCGAAGGCCAGGCCGAACGCATCACGCCCGACCAGGCCGGCAAGGCCGCACCCAGCGGCACCATCGGCTGGGGCGCCCGCACGGGGACCTTCCCCGATGGCCGCCAACTCACCGCCTACGACCTCCCCGGACGCCGTCTCGAGATCCTCGACCCGAAGAGCGGCCAGCGCCGCACGGTGGCCCTCGACTACCAGCCCGGCGGCGTCGGCGTCACCAGCCTGGTCGCGGGGCCCGACGAGGCGGTCTACGCCTCTACCAGCCACCCGATGCACCTCTCCCGCATCGACCTGCGCGACCAGGCCCTGCGCGACCTCGGGCCGATCCCCAAGGTCGGCGGCGGCAACTTCTGCTCGATGGCCGCCCAGGGCAATCTGCTCATCGGCGCTCAGTACTCCGCCGGCGCCCTCTGGGCCTACGACGTCACCCGGCCCTGGCAACCCGATGCCGTCGGCCGGGCCGCGACCCTGGGCACGCCAGCCCGCGACCTCGTCGACAAGGGCCGGGTCACCGGCGGACACTTCACCTACCTGGAGGCGCTCGACCTGGCCTTCCTCTGCGGCGACCACTTCAACGCCGAGGGCCGCTGGCCGGTGACCGTGCCGGCGGCCGGCGAGTACTACGTGCACATCCAGCCGTACCTCTCGGAGCGCTACTGCCGCGTGCAGTACCTCCTCGACGGCAAGCCCATCGGCGAGCCGCTCAACACCGCCAGCGCCATCCGCGGCCATGGCCCCCTGCAGGCCTTCGGGCCGGTCGCCCTGACCGCCGGCGAGCACTGGGTCGGCGTGCGCCATCTCGAGACGCCCGGACAGGAGCCGTGGTCGGCCACCGCCACGATCGACGTCAGCCGCGAACGCCGCGAGGCCCTCGTCGTCACGGTCGACGAGCCCAACCCGCGCATCCTCGCCGCCTGGCATGAGGACATCTGCCGCCCGCGCGCCGCCCTGGCACACCCCGACGGCAAGCACGTCATGATGGCCGGCTTCGCGGGCTATGGACGCTGCGGCGGCGGCCTCGGCATGGTCAACCTCGAGACCGGCGAGGCAACCCTCCTCGGCGCCGAGACCGACCTCCTGCCCTCGCACAGCACCATCGCCCTGCGCAGGCGACCGAGGCCGAGCTCTGGATCCTCGACTGGCCGACCCGCAAGCTCGTCTACCACGACCGGCCGGTGGCCGGCGCCACCAGCATCGTCGCCCTCGAGGTCGGCCCGGATGGGATCGTCTACGGCCTCGCCAACCAGGGGACCCTCTTCCTCTTCGATCCCCAGCGCCGCGTCGTCCTCGACCGCGCCGACCTCAGCGCCCACGGCAGCGTGCCGCGGCACGCCCTGCAGCGCGGCCCTGATGGCCGGCTCTACGCCATGTTCAGCAAGGCGATCCTGCGCCTGACTCCGGGCTCGACCGCGGTGGAGGTCCTGTCGACGCCGCCGCAGCCGATTTCAGCCGGCGGCGCCCTGGCCGATGGCCGCCTCTACTACGCCAGCGACGCGAATCTCTGGAGTTACGCGTTGCCGCGATGAAAGCGAGGACACAGCATGCGTGAGATACGCTACGAGTCGTTCTACCTCTACGACGAGATGACCGCCTTCCTTCGGGAGGCCGCCGCCGAGCATCCGGAACGCGTGACGCTCTCCAGCCTGGCACGCAGCCCCGAGGGCCGCGAGCTCTGGCTGGCCACCCTCACCGACCCCTCGACCGGCCCGGCCGAGAGCAAGCCGGCCTACTACGTCCAGGCCAGCATCCACGCCCAGGAGGGCGCCGGAACCACCGCCGCGCTGCACCTCCTGCATACCCTCCTCAACGACGCCGCTCAGGCCGGGCTGCTGCGCCGGGTCGCCTTCTACATCGTGCCGCGCGTCAACCCCGACGGCACCGAGTACGCCATCACGGCACGGGCACCCATCCGCAGCCGCCTGGAGCCCACCGACGCCATCAACGGCCTCGTCCCCCAGGACCTCGACGGCGATGGCCGCGTCCTCTCGATGCGTTGGCAGGACCCCGCCGGGCCCTTCCGCCAGGACGACGTCGACCCGCGCTTCCTGGTGCGCCGCGAGCCCGGCGACGCGGGGCCGTTCTACCAGGTCTGCACCGAGGGCCTCATCCAGGACTACGACGGCGGCGCCATCCAGGCAGGCAGCCGCAGCATCGACTTCAACCGCAACTACGCCTCGCGCTGGGAGCCGAGCAGCGTCTCGTCGCGGTATCCGTTCTGCGAGGTCGAAACGCGGGCCGTCGCCGAGTTCACCCTCGATCACCCGAATATCTTCGCCGGCGTCGATGTGCACTGCGGCACCAACGCCATCCTGCGGCTCAGCCCGCGCGCCGACAGCGACCTGGACCAAGGCGACCTCGAGCAGATCCTCACCATCGGCCGACGCGCCGAGGCCATCACCGGGCTGCCCCTGCTCAGCGCCCGCGAGTACGGCGACTCCTGGCGAACCCACCCGATCCTGCCG
>JAGVUW010000732.1 GCA_019136035.1 Verrucomicrobiota bacterium
GGCCGGCTCGCGGGCGATCGCCGGGCCGGCCGGCGCCGGCGCGGCGGCATGGCGGCGCTGCCACCAGGGCCGCAGGACGAAGGCCTCGAGCACGGCCAGGAGCACGACGGCCTCGAAGCCCCAGAGCACCAGGCGCCAGAGCGGCGGGCGTCGGCGGCGCGGGCGCGGCGGGGCGGCAGTCTGCTCGAGGCGGCGACGGGCGGCACGCGCCAGGTCGTCCTTCGAAAAGGCCTGCCGCGGCGCCGCCGCGGCAGGCGTCTCGGCGTCGTGTTCCGGTCTGTCACTCACCCTCGCACCTCCGAACCGCGGCCATCCGGGATCTCAGCGCCGGCGGTGCATGATGACGACCCCGACGGCCAGAAAGACCAGCGTTGGCACCACCGACCCCAGCCACGGCGGACCGAAGCCCTTGCGGGCCAGGACGAGGCCCAGTTGCGCCACCATGGTGTAGGCTACCATCAGGCCGACCGCATAGGCAAAACCGCGCATGGCGCTGCCGCGTTCGCGCGTGATCGACAGGCCCACGCCGTAAAGCGCTCCGACCAGGCAGGCCAGGCTGATACTCAGGCGGAAGCCGATGGTGCTGCGCAACGACGCCCGCACCGGCGGCGGCAAGTCCGGGTTGGCCCGCAGCGTGGCGCGTATCTGACGCACCGAGAGGCCCTCGACCGGACGCACCTGATGCACGATGCGGTCGGGCGTCTCGGTCAGGTCCGGACGCGGCCAGACCGCCTGGCGCTGGGCCTGGTCCTCCAGCGGCAGTTGCGTCGCCGGGTCGAAGGGCACTACCTCGCAATCCTCGAAGACCCAGACGCCGTCGGCATAGCGGGCCCGCGCCGCCCGGAGCTCCCAGTCGATGCTGTCGTCGAGGGTGAACTGCTTGACGAAGATGCCGGCGTGGACGGCATCGGCGTCGAAGGTCTCGAAGAACCAGTCCCGTCGGGTCTCGCGGCAGTGGTACACCAGCCTGGCCTGCCGGCGCAGGTGGGCCCTCGAGCTGGTCCAGCGCTCGCGGATGTCCTGCGCCCGCGCGGTACAGTCGGGGACGACCCACTCGCCGATGACGAATGAGACACCGCACAGCACCGCCGCGACCAGCCAGATCGGCAGCGCCAGGCGCGTCAGCGAGATGCCGGCGGCACGCACCGCGACCAGTTCGTGGTGCTTGCCCATCAGGCTGATCAGGAAACTCCCGGCCAGCAGCACCGACATCGGCAGCACGTTCAGCAAGTTGGCCGGCTGCGTCAGGACGAAATACAGCGGCACCTCCCACGACGGCCCGCCGGTGGCCGTCGCCGGACGCCGCAGGAAGTCGGGGATGTCGTCGAAGACCGAGTTGAACAGGAACAGCGCCGTGAAGCCGAGCAGACAGCAGACCAGCGGCACCATGAACTCGCGCAGGACATGGCCGAAGAGCAACGCCGAACCGCGCCGCCGCCGGGAGGGGCTCTCTGAGACATCTCTAGGCACAGGAATCCACTGCCCCCAGCGGCGTCAGCGCCGCTTGCCGATCAGTTTGACCTTGACCATGCGGGTGCCCGTCAGGATCTCCTGCAGGGACCGATGCGACCCGGCGATGAACATGACCAGCGGCGAGAACACGCCGAAGAGCGCCGTCAGCACCCCGTAGGCATAGGCTCGTCCGAGGTAGAACTGCTCGCCGTTGCGCCGGATCAGGATGATGCCCCAGAAGCGCTGCCCGGGCGTCTGGCCGACGCGCGCCAGCAGCCAGGCGAAGCCGAGCAGGGCGAGGCCGTAGCCGACCCCCAGGCCGAGGTAGAAGGCGCTGTCGGCGTCCATGACGCGGCGCGCGTAGAGCAGTGCGAAGAGGAGGAACAGCGCCACCGCCCAGAGCACCAGCACCACCCCGTCGACCACCCCGGCCGCCACGCGCAGGCCCAGCGGCGCCGCCTGGAAGTCCTCCGGACGCACCTCGTGCAGGCCGTTCACCGCAACCGCCTCGGTGGCACGCATCGTCGCACGCTGCTTCACCCGCGACCAGAATGACGCCTTGGTCACCGCCTCCTCGGCCACCGCCTTGAGGAGAATCTCGCGCAGGAAGGGCACCTCGCAGGCGTTCTCCCAGCGCGCGATCAGGGTGCTGCGGATCTGGCAGTAGGCCGTGATGCGGCCATTCTCGGCCCAGCGGATGAGGCACTCCTGGTCGACGGGGCCGTACTCGTCGCCGTCCACGGTCTTGAGCAGGTAGAGCCGTTCGTTGGTAGCCATGGTTCGCGAGTCCTCGCCGGCAGCGTCTTCGGCGCGTCGGTTGCATGTCGTCGACAGGAGGGTAGTATAGCGGCCTGAGAGCGCAAAGAAAAACGACCCGGGGCGCTTGCATCGTCCCGGCAGTCGGCTCACGTTGCTACAGCAAGGCGTGGCGTCGGCCTCCACGGAGGCGCGGCGCAGGCCGTTGGCGGCATCTCGTAGAGCTCCAGCGGGGCTTGGCCGATGACTGCGGCCACGGGACGGCACGCCGTCGTGCAGTCGGCGCGGCCGTCGCGCTCAGGCGCTCGATGGAGGTGATGGCGATGATCGGTCATCCACAAGGTCTCTCTTACAGCACGCGACATCTCTGGGTGCGCATCGAGCGCGCCGAGCATACCGCGACGGTCGGCGTTACCGAGGAACTCGCCGAACAGCTCGGCAAGATCCTCAGTGTCGACATGCCCATGGTCGGCGACGAGCTGGACATGGAGTCGTTCTGCATCCATCTGCACCTGGCCAACCGCATCCACCACCTGCGCTCACCCCTGACCGGGCGCGTCCTGGAGATCAACCGCGAGGTCCTGGACAGCGCCGGCCTCCTGCATATCTCTCCTTACGATAACTGGCTCTACCGCATGGAGTTCGATGACCCGGAGGAACTCCACCTCCTGATGAGCCCCGAGCAGTACACGCGCTTCCTGGACAACCTCTGAGAAGGCGCCGGCGAGGCCCGACGATGCCCACCTGCCTGCCTGGTGACCACCCCGCGCGCTGGCGTGCCCTCGACTCCCAGGCATGGGCCTTGGTGACGATGGTCTGCACCCTGTACCTGCCGCAGGTCGGACGGACCTGTCTGGGCGAGCTGAGCCTTCTCTACATGGGCCCGGTCGCCTGGGCCACGCTCTCGGTCCTGGCCCTCGGTGAGCCGTCCGGCCTGGCGCGGACCTGGCAGCTCTGGCGGCTGCGCGCCGCCTGGATCTGCTTCGCCGGCCTGGCGCCCTTCCTGAGCTGGTGGCTGCGCTGCGTCAACCTGCCCTACCTGGCGGTCGCGGCTCTCCTGGCCATGCTCAGCGCCTGTTGGGCCTTCCTGGAGACCTGCGCCATGGTCGGGCACCTGGCCCGGTCGCGAGGCCTGCCCGGCCTCGCCCTCGACGCGCTTCTGGCGCGCATCGCCCTGTTGTACTTCCTGGTGATACCCCTGCTCGCCCTCTGGGTGACCTTCGCGGCCGCCCTGCTGGCCGGCTGGGCCACGGTCCCGGGCGACTGGCTGCGCCTCTGGCGCCAGGTGCCGCCCTGGGGACGCCTCCTGCTGACCTACGCGCCGGTCGTGGCGCTGATGAACCTGGCACGGCTCCTGTTGCGGGCCACTTCAGGCCTGTCGGCCCTGCCGTGCGCTGTCACTGTGGAACCCCCGGGAGGCCCCGATCATGACGCCGCGGTCATCGCGTCCCCACCTGATTGTCGCCCTTGATGTCGACACCCTCGCCGAGGTCGAGGCCCTGCTGGGCCGCATCGGCCCGGACGTGCTCTGGTTCAAGGTCGGCAAGCAGCTCTTCACCCGCCACGGTCCGGCTGCCGTGCGGCTGCTCAAGGATCACGGCAGGAAGGTCTTCCTGGACCTGAAGTTCCATGACATCCCGAACACCGTCGCGCAGGCGGTGCGCTCGGCGGCGGCCATCGGTGCCGACCTGACCAACGTCCACGCCGGCGGCGGTCCGGCGATGCTCCGTGCGGCCGCGTCGGCAGCCCGGGAGAGCGGCGTGCTGCTGACGGCGGTGACCGTCCTGACCAGCCTGGACCGCGCCGAGCTGGCCGCGGTCGGGCTCGACGTCGAGCCGGCCGGGCAGGTCCTGCGCCTGGCCCGCCTGGCCCGCGACTGCGGCGTCCCCGGCGTGGTCTGCAGCCCCCTGGAGATCGGCATCATCCGCGAGGCCTGCGGCCCTGACTTCGTCCTGGTGGTCCCGGGCATCCGCCCGGCCGGCGCCGGCCAGGACGACCAGAAGCGCATTATGACACCGGCACAGGCGGCCGCCGCCGGCGCCACGTTCATCGTCGTGGGGAGGCCGATCACGGCGGCGGCGGACCCGGCCGCCGCCGCGCGCGCCGTGCTGGCCGAGCTGGCCTGAGGCCCGGGGGCGCC
>JAGVUW010000035.1 GCA_019136035.1 Verrucomicrobiota bacterium
GGGATGGTCAGCACCTGGTCGAGCTTGCGGGTGAGGTTCTCACAGCACCCGTAGCAGACCGCGCCGAAGCGTGCGAAGAGAGCCTTCTGGTAATTCAGGAGGAACTCCTCGAACATGGCGGGGCTGACCTGATCGAACTCCTGCGAGTTGCCGTGGATCCAGCAGTCCTCGAGGGAGAAGGGGCCGTGGTTCTCGGGGCGGATGGGGTCGCTGAAGAGCATCGGGGTATCGGTGTTGGGCAGGATGGCGGTCCCGGACTGCTCGATGGCATCCAGGCGGGCCATTTCGCCCTGCAGGATGGTGCTGATCAGCCGGTGGACCAGCTCGGGGGCGTCGATCATGTCCAGCATCATCGGCTCCAGGCCGCGGAGCTGGGCGGCCGGGTTGCAGAGCGTGGCCGTGCTGAAGTAGCCGGTGATGGCGCTGACCCGCACCGGCATGGCGTCGCCGAGGATCTCGCCGAGGCGCTCGCGGCGCTCGGCCGTGGCGGCTTCGTTGACACGGTAGGATGGCACGACCAGCCGGTCGAAGTCCTCGGCTGTGGTCAGCGCCGGCTGGTACCGCCAGGCGCCGCCCTTGTCCTTGGATGCCTCGTGCCGGATGTCGAAGCCCCAGGTATTCGGGGGCTCGACCTCGAGTCTGGTGGTGACCATGACGTAGTCATTGACCGGCGTGTCGTCACCGATGGCATCCTTGACCAGGACGCGCTTGAGTTCGACCTCCAGTTCCCGGCAGAGCGGATCCCGGCAGACGAGTTCGTCCGTCGGCATGATCTCGTTCCAACTGGCGTTGCCGTGGCACCACACCGGCGGCCGGTCCGGCTTGCGCATGGCCAGGACATCGCGCCAGCGCTTCCTGATCAGGGCCATACCGGGGCTGCGCGCCAGGCCGACGACACGCGCGGCCAGCTCACGGATGAGGCGGACCTCGCCCTTGCGGTCGCCGGCCAGGCGGTCCAGCTCATCGAAGAGTTCCTTGCAGTAGACCATGGCGTTGTCCTCTTCTCCCGCGGGATCTATGCCCTCGAGGCGCGGGCCTCACGCAGCCCCTCCCGCAGAGGGTCCAGCCCGGATCACCGCGCCAGGCGTTGGCGCACCGAGGTCGTGCCGATGCGAACGCGGTCGATGGCGCCATCCATGGGCAGGAAGGGCAGCCCGTCATCGGGCGGGGCGTTGCCGAAGACCAGGCGCCGGAAACCGCCCGGGGCAGCGTCTGGGCGCCACTGGCGCTGCCGGCCGCGGCCATCGACGAGGAGCCAGAGGGTCACGACATCGCCCGCGCGCTCCCACGACACCAGGATGTGGTGCCATGCCTCGGGGTCGAGGCCGCGGGTGTCGGTGGTGATGCTGGCGTCAGCGTCGCCCGCGCCGCTGCCTGAGAGGCGCAGGGCCAGTTCGGTCCCGGGCGACCGGCTGAGGTCCAGACGCAGGGCGCTGCCGGGTGCGGGCTGAGCGTGGAAGAGGTAGCGCCAGCCCTGGTCGCTCCAGGCGTGGAGGGCCGGCCGCGGGCGCACCCACCACTCGACCGTCCCGGCGCCGGCCAGCCGGAGGGCCGGCTCGAGGTCGATCGTGAAGCGTCCGTCGGGCTGGCCCAGGACGAGGCACGGCCCCCACGGTCCCTCGCCGATGCCATGGCGCCCTTCGACGCCGTCGATGCGGGCGGCATCGAAGTCCTCGCGGCGGGTGGCGTTGTCGGCGTCGTCCGCCGGCGGGAACTGGGCCAGACGGCATGGCCTGTCGACATGCGGGAGCTCAGCGGCGGGGAGGTAGCGCTCGCCGCCCGGCGTGAGTGCGACCTTGCCGATATCGAGGCGGTCGACGGCGACGGTGCCGCGGACGACGGCGCAGCGGTCGATGCGGGCGCCGGGCTCCTGGCCGTCGATGGTGAAGCCGACCGGGCCGGCCGCGGCCGTGGTGAAGGCCATGGCGCACTGGCCCCACCGCCCGATCGGGACGGTGAAGCGCTGGCGACGCCCGGCGATGGTGACGAAGAGGCCATCCTGATCGCCGGCAGGCGCGAAGGCGCTGAAGAGGAGGGTATACTCGCCGGGATCCAGGCGCAGCCCCCAGGCGACCCAGGCATCGCCGGAGAGGCTCGCGGCCATGCCGCCGGCCGCCTCGGGGACCGCCACCGCGGTCAGGCCGACGGGCTCGCCGATGCCCTCGATCTCGGCGCAGAAGAGGACCTCCGGGGGGGCCGCCGGAGCGCCGGCGGCGGCCTGTGCCAGGAGCACGGCGAAGGCCAGGACGAGGAAACGCGCCGGGGTATCACGCCGCATGGTCGATTCTCCAAGGTGTCGAGGCCCCATCAGGCCGACCGGTCGCCGTACCGTCGTGGTTCGGCGTGCCGACAGCATAGCGGCTCGACGCGGCCGCGGCAACACGCGTCAGGCGCTGCGCAGGGGCTGCCTGAACGTCCGGTTCTGGCACCCCTCCAGGGTGCGTGGTTCGTGGGTTCGTGTTTCCGGGGGTCGTGCTCTCGCGCGACCCCCGGCTACGATCTGGCACCCCTTCAGGGTGGACAGGTCGGCGCTGACGCGATCGTCGATCAGCCTTGGGCGCTGCGCAGGGGCAGGGTGCGCGGGTCGCGGACGAAGCACAGGCAGCAGAGCATGGCCATGGCGCTGGCGGCCAGGCAGGCCATGAAGACCGCGTCGAGGCCGTGGTGCTCGGCCAGGATACCGGCGAACACCGCCACCACCGCCATCGGCGTGCCGATGAGCAGGTTGCCCACGGAGATGTGGGCCATGCGATGGCCGTGCGGGCAGGTCTCGAAGAGCAGGTTGCCGCCCGAGACTGCGGCGCAGGCATTGCAGATGCCGGTGCCGGCGTAGGCGAGGACGCAGCCGACCAGGCCGGGTATCCACAGCAGCACCATGAGCGTCGCCATCTGCGCGGTGATGCCGACGATCAGCCCGAGGCGGTGCCCGCGGCGGTCGCCGAGCGGCCCCAGGGCGATGCTGGCCAGGGCGAAGCCGGCAGTCATGGCGGCGCCGCAGGACACCACCGTGCTGGCGGCCAGGCCGCCGCCGGCCGGCGCGAGGAAGCGCAGGGCGATGAAGGGCGTCACGCAGAAACCCAGTGTCGCCAGGACCCGCGTCGCGACAAAGGCGCGGAAGTTGCCGTCGGCCAGGCTGCGCCAGAAGTGCCTGGCCAGGATGCGCACCGCCGGCGGCGGGGTGTCGGGCTGCGCCTTTACGACGCGGTCATCGACGGGTATCCATAGGCACAGCGAGACGGTGCCGACCAGCCAGGCCGCGGCGTAGAGCCCGGCGTAGACCGGCGGCGTGTCGCTCGCCCGCAGCAGCGCCCCCGCCGCCAGCGCCCCGGCGGCACCGGCCACGGACGCCGAGGCCATGCACAGGCCCATGACCGTGCCACGGATCGCCACCGGAAAAAGCGCCGCGACAAAGTCGCTCCAGGCGGCGTTGACCACGCCGATGCACAGCCAGTAGTGGGCGTGGCACAGGACCATCCCCAGCCGGAACCAGCCGGGATCCAGGCGGTCCGCGGCGCCAGCCAGGAGGGCCATCACCGCCATGGCCGGTATCATCACGACGATGTGCCAGAGGATCAGCCGACGACGGCGCTGGCGGTAGGTGTGGAAGAGGTACAGGCCGAGGAGCTGCGGCAGGAGCGCCCCCGCGGCCTCGATGCCCCAGACGGCACCGAGAAGACGCTCGCTGGCGCCGTAGCGGCGCAGCAGGACGGTCAGGACCGTCGCCGAGGCGACGAGGTTGGTCTTGAAGCCGAAGAGGCCCTCGCCCACGGCGAACAGCACGGTGTTGCGTCGTTGGATGGGGTCCATGCTCGCACCGCCGGTGCGGCTCCTCTCGCGTCAGGATGGCTGCGCCCGGCCGCCGGGGGTGGGTGCGGCCGGGCGCGCTGCGCCTCAGCCCTGCACGGGCGTCCGGCGGCGCCGGGCGCTGGCATTGGCCTGGTCGGTGGCGAACTGCGCCCAGTAGCCGTCCTCGCCGGTAGCGAGGGTGTTGGAGGCCCCGGGGCCCTTCGCAACGACCTCAGCGAAGTCGTTGAGGAGCAGGACGATGTCGCTGGTGTGGCCGGTGCAGTCGAGGGTGATCTCCTCGCAGAGCGTGGCGCTGTAGAGCTGCATGGTCATGCGCCTGAAGTCCGGCGTGGACCGGCACAGCGCGACGCCCTGGGTGCCGGCGATTTCGAGGGTGTTGACCATGGGTCGCGGCTCGATATTGGCGGCCCAGGCCAGGCTGGCGTTGAGGGTGACCGCGACGCCGTTGCTGAGCATGCCGATGATGCCGATGTGCGGAGGCGGGTCCGAGGGCTCGCCGAGCCAGGCGCCGACGGCCTCGACGTCCTTCCAGGTGCCGCC
>JAGVUW010000439.1 GCA_019136035.1 Verrucomicrobiota bacterium
GAGGGCTTGGAGCATGCCATAGGAGCTCATGGCCCGGGCGTACCAGTGGCCGCATTCGTACTCGTCGAACGGATTGCGCACGCGGCCGTCGTAGCGGTCGCGACAGAGGCGCACGATGTCGCGGCCCTCCCTGACGCAGCCCCTGAGCATGAGGTGAGCCGCGACATGGTACTCGGTTCCCGTCCATACCTCATCGCTGTAGACGAGCGGCAGCGACAGGGCCTGGCCGCGAGGCCATGAGCACACCAACAGGCCACCCTCGGCGCCGCAGGCGTAGGTGGGGCGTTGCGGGTTGCTGTGGCTGGACAGGTCCCGGCGCAGGTTGTAGCGGTGAACGGCGCGCAGGTGGCTGGTCACCTTCGCCGGGTCGAGGATATCGGTGCCCAGGCCGCACATGGCAGCGATCCAGGCGCCGAGGACGCCGTCCGACAGGCAGCCGTCGCCGTACTGGTACTTCGGCCCCTCCTGGCGGAGGATCGCCGTGGCCTCGGTCGAGTAGGCGCCGCCAAGGCTGGGCGCGGCGATCGGGTCGGGCGCATGGAGGCCGGTCCACTGGGTCTTCTGGATGAAGTACTCGCCGTTGAACAGCTCAGTCTCGAGGCGGGCCCGGCTGGCCTCGGCGAGTCGGCGGTACGCGTCGACCTCGTCGCCCAGGGCAGTGCCCATGGCGATGGCGGCCTGCAAGGCGCCGAGGTAGAAGCTGGAACACAAGCCGTCGGGGCCCCAGAACTCGATGTCGTAGGTGTTGTGATGGGGCTCCGTGAGCAGGCCGCGATGCTCCGGATCCCAGGTCGCGATGCAGTAGTCCAGGCTGCGGCGGATCTTCGGCCAGAGCTGCCGCAGCCAGGCCGTGTCGCCGCTGATGCGCCATTCGCGGTAGGCCTTCATGATGCCGCCCAACTGGCCGTCGCTGGCGGCGTGGAAGCCATGCTCGGTCGCCCGGATGGGCAGCGCGGCGCGGAAATTCTGGTGGCCGCGATCGTCCTGGGAGTCGGTGAACTCGGTCAGACGCAGCGACCGCTCCAGGTCCGGGAAGAGGTGGGGCATGGCCTGAGCGTAGTTCCAGACGTGCGTGCAGGTGCCGTGACAGCAGCCGCCGCCGTCACAGCAGCCCTCCCAGCCCCAGAAGCGGCCGTCCTTCTGGCGCAGGCAGGTCGGCGATTTGAAGATGGAGAGGTTGGCGGCGATGGCCTCCAGCACCTCGGCCGGTAGGGTGCTATCGAAGAACGTGTCGCGGAAGCGGACGGTGTCGTCGCGCAGCCGGTCCTGCTCGCCGAGCCAGTAGCGGGCGAGGTCGTCGATATCGGCGAAGCGTCCGGCATACCAGGGCTCGTAGGCCGGCTGCGCCGCGGCGTCGCCGCAGGCGCAGGCCTGGCCGCCCACACGCAGTTGGCTGGAGGGGACGTACCAGAGCAGATGCAGCGAGATCAGGCACTCGCCACTCGGCTCCAGATGGAAGGGCACGTAGAGGCTGGCTCCGGCGCTGGGGGCGCCCTCGGCATGAGGCGGGCAGGCCGTCGCGGCGCCGCTCTGCACCTTGCGCCAGAGCATGGTCAGCGGGTCGAACCAGCCTCCCCGGAACCAGGCGCAGTCCACATGGGCCTCCCGGCCGCTGACGACAGCCCGGAAGACGCCCTGCTGCCAGGGCGCCTCGGGCTGCGGCGGCTGCACCAGGTCGAAGCCGTCCTCCACCGGGCGGACGAACGCCTGCGAGTCCTTGCCGGTCGCCATGAAGTTCTTGGCGTGGAAGGAGTAGACGCCGTCCTGCGGTTGCTCCGGCGAGAGGTTGCGCAGGGTTATCTCCAGGACCGCACCGGGGAGGCTGCTGTCGTCGCTGTTGCCGGGGATGAAGGGACTCCAGCCGGTGACGGCCGCGGCCACGGGGAGGTCTGCATCGGTCAGCGTGACCGTGGCGAAGGGGAAGCGGGCGCGGAACTCGGCCTTGCGGAAGCGCGGCAGGCCGTAGCTTACGTCGCGACCGCCATTGGCGGTGCCGCCGGGGCCGAAGAGCTTCCACGTCGGCACGGGGCCTTCGAGCACCCGGGCGGTGGGTGTGCCGCGCACCCAGAGGGCCGAGAAGACGAGGGGCTGGTGGAACACGTCCGGCCGGTGCCGGATCGAGACACTGCCCAGGGCGCCGGTGCCCTCCAGGCAGACCATGCCGGCTCCGATGCCGCCCATGGGGAAGGCGATGCGGTTCAGGCAGTCGCCCGTGTAGAGGTCGTTGTAGCGGTGCCTGCGCCTGCTCATGACCCACTCCCGCTGCTGGTCTCGGTCGGGCGGCGCAGCCAGACTGACCGGGGGCGCTGCGCCGATTCCCATACGATAAGGCGCCATGCCGATTCTGTCAGCATGGCGCCTTGGTTGCGTGGGGATCGCCTCAGCGGCGGTCGTCTCAGACGACTTCCGGTTCGACGCCGTCTTCTTCCAGGAGCAGGCGCAGCTTCTCGAGGGCCTGATTCTGGATCTGGCGGACGCGTTCGCGGGTGCGTCCGATGGTCTGGCTGACCTCTTCCAGGGTGCGCGGGCGCTCGCCGTTGAGGCCGAAACGCAGGTTCAGGATGGTGCGTTCGCGTTCGTCGAGGTGGTCGATGAGGCGCACCATGTGGCGCAGGGTCTCTTCGTCCTGGACGATTTCGTCCGGTGAGGTCGTCTTCTCGTCGGGGATGATATCGCGGAACTCGCCATCCTCGCCGTGCTGGATGGGGTCGTGGAGCGAGATCGTGGTGGTCTTGCCGAGGCGCAGGCCGGTGACGGTGCGCTCCGTGAGGTTGACCTCGCCGGCGATCTCCTTGTCGGTCGGATCGCGGCCGAGCTTCTCGGTAAGCCGGGTCCGCGCCGCCTGGATCTTGCTGATCTTGCTGGCGGACTGCACCGGGATGCGGATGGTCCGTGCCTGGTTGGCCAGAGCCCGCCGCATCGACTGCTTGATCCACCAGGCGGCGTAGCTGCTGAGCTTGGCGCCCTTGGAGGGGTCGAACTTCTCGACGGCGCGCATCAGGCCGATGTTGCCCTCGGAGATGAGGTCGAGGAGGGGCAGGCCGAGGCCCTTGAAGTCATGCGCGATCTTGACCACGAGACGCAGGTTGCTGCGGATCAGCTTGGCTCGCGCATCCTTGTCGCCCTGTTTGATGCGTGCCGCCAGTTCGACCTCCTCGTCGGGAGTGACCAGCGGGTACTGACCGATGTTCTGCATGTACAGCTTCATCGTGTCGTTGTCTGACAACATGATGCCGCAATCTCCTCGACGGTCTGACCGCCTACCTGCACCGCCCGCGGGCACAGGCCCTTTGGCGCCTCGGGGCCAAGGCTGCCCCTGACGGCAGCCATCACCCCTGGTCGGGGCCCTGGCCTAGCGGCGCACAGAGCCCGCGCAGGCAAACAAAAAGCCAGATTTACTATAGCACGAACAAGGCCAACCGCAACGCCGAACCCCGCGCACGACAGGCTCTCGGGTGTCCACGCAGGACAACGCCTGCCCACGCCGAGGCCATCACCATAAGAACGTTGGGAACTGCCGGTTGATTGGGGCACTGGACCGGCCGAGGAGGACTGCAACGCCGGAAACAGCAACGGCCGCTTGGAAGCGGCCGTCGTTGTGCGTTGTGTTGGTACCAGAGGGGGGATTCGAACCCCCACGCCCTTATCGGGCACTAGGACCTGAACCTAGCGCGTCTGCCAATTCCGCCACCCTGGCGCAGTCAACGCCATACAGATACAGCCCGCCAGGCGCTTTGCAAGCCGACCGGGCATGTTTTTTCGCCCCGAGGCCGGACCAGCCCGGCTGCGCGGTGTCACCGGGAGCGCTGCCGGCGCGGCGGGCCGGCGCCGGAGCGCGGCCACCTTGCGCCACGGCCTCAAAGGGCCGGCTTGCGCCACGGCCTCAAAGGGCCGGCCGGACGGCGCGGCACAAACGCGCCTCGCGACACGCACGCGCGCGCTGCGCGCTGGCGCGACTGCATCAGGAGAAGGGGGCGACCAAGGCCGCGGAAACCGCTCGGCGGGGTTTGCTTTTCCTGCTTGCGGTCCTATGGTTGTGGCTTTGTAGGCGGACGCGTCGGATCGCGGCGGCGCGGCCTGGTTGCAGGTCGTGTGCGACCCCGACGCGATGGGCGTCCGAGTGCTCGACGATGGGAGTCTAGGCGGCTATGGTCAGCGTTCTTCTCTTCCTTCTTGCGGCGGTCGATGTCGTGGCGGCGCTGCTCCTGATCGGCATCATCCTGATCCAGCAGAGCAAGTCGGGCGGCGGCCTGACCGCGATGGGCGGTGGCATGACCGAGTCGGTGTTTGGCGCCTCGGCCGGCAATGTGCTGAGCAAGGCGACGGTCACCCTGGCCGTCGTGTTT
>JAGVUW010000692.1 GCA_019136035.1 Verrucomicrobiota bacterium
GTCGGCCACGGCCCTGAGCTGCGCCGGCAGCCGCGACCTGCGCACGCCCGGCCTGGACCGCCTGGCCAGCCAGGGCGTGCGCTTCGAGGCGGCCTACTGCACGCAGCCGCTGTGCACGCCCTCGCGAGCCAGCATGGCCACCGGCCTCATGCCCCACGAGTGCGGCTGCGTCCGCAATGGCGTCGCCATCACCGAGGACCTCCGCCCGCAGGGCTACGGGCGGATCCTGGCCGAGGCCGGCTATCAGTGCTTCTACGGCGGCAAGTGGCATGTCCCCGAGATCGCCATGCCGGCGGCCAACGACCATGGTTTCCAGGTCATCTGCGGCTTCAACGACGCCCAGCTCGCCGATGCCGCCATCGGCTGCCTGGCGCGCCTGGCGGCGCAGGGCCCGTCCGAGCGGGCGCCCTTCCTCATGGTGGCCAGCTTCGACAACCCGCACAACATCTGCGAGTGGGGCCGCGCCATGCCGTTGCCCTGGGGCGGCATCGGCGAGCCGCCGAAGACCGCCGACTGCCCGAATCTCCCGGCGAATTTCATGCCGGCGCCCTTCGAGCCGGAGATCATCCGCCTCGAGCAGGCCGCGCACTGGGGCATCTACCCGTACCGCGAACGCAGCCCGGAAGACTGGCGGCAGTGGCGCTGGGCCTACAGCCGGCTCGTCGAGAAGGTCGACGCCGACATCCGACGCATCCTCGAGGCCCTCGAGACCCGCGGCCTCGCCGAGAATACCGTGGTGATCTTCTGCAGCGACCACGGCGATGGCCAGGGCGCCCACCAGTGGAACCAGAAGAGCGTCCTGTTCGAGGAGTCGGTACGCGTGCCGCTCCTCATCCGCGCCCCGGGGTGCCGCCCGGGCGGCATCGACACGTCACACCTGGTCTCGACCGGCCTCGACCTGCTGCCGACCCTCTGCGACTACGCCGGGGTGCCCGTCCCGGCCGGCCGACGCGGCCTCTCCCTGCGACCCCTGGTCGGCGCCGGCGACGCCCCGCCCGCGACCTGGCGCACGGCCCTCTGCGTCGAGACGCGCTTCGACGGCGACCGCGGCTACCAGACCACCGGGCGCGCCCTGCGCTCAGGGCGATACAAGTACACGGTCTACGACCGCGGACGCTACCGCGAGCAGCTCGTCGACCTCGTCGATGACCCCGGCGAGATGACCAACCTCGCCGTCGAAAGCCACTTCAACGACCTCCTCAACGACTGCCGACGCAGGCTCGCCCGCGAGCTGCGCGCCACCCAGGACCCCTTCCGCGTCCCGGCGTAAAAAGGAACCGCCGCCGCGGAACCGCGGCGGCGGTGACCAGGCCCGTCGTGGGGCTTACAGGGCGATGCAGTCGATGCCGACCTGCTCGCAGAAGGCGATGATGTCCTCGTAGAGGCTCTCGCCATAGCCGAGGACGCCGTACTCGTTGTTCCAGGCCTCGATCATGTCCTCGACGTCGCAGTGGACCGTCCCGAAGGCGTGCGGCCAGAAGGGAATCTGGCACTCCTCGCGGCGGCTGCGGATGATAGCCGGGTCGGGCTCGAAGACGGTGCAACGCGCCACCACCATCTCGAACTCGCCGTCGTAGCGCCCGAGGCGGGCCAGGACGCCCTCGCCGGCCTTGCACACCAGCTCGACCGAGATGCCGCCGGCGCCGCCCTCGGTGGGGATGCCATGCTGGGCAAAGCCGGCCGGGCCGACCTTGCCGGCCAGGCCGGGCGGGCAGGCGCCGTCGCCGATGATCTTGATCTCGTTGCGGCGCTTGTCGATGTGCTGCAGGTCGCCGTAGTAGACCGGGTCGGTGCTCAGGTCGCTCAGGAGCTTCACGGTCATGGCGGTGTTGAAGTCGCTGAGGGTGGAGGTCCCGACGCCGGCCTGGAGCATCATGCTCTGGGCGAAGCAGGAGGCGCAGTAGTCGTCGCCGAGGCCGGGGAACGACTGGATGGTGTAGAAATCGAAGCCCTCCTTGGCGATGATGGCCTTGAGGGCGAGGTAGAGCCGCACCGAGCGGTTGCTGAGGTCATCCGACGGCACCGGCATGCGGAAGTACGGCTGCATCTCGCGACGCGTCCGCGCCACCTCGTCGGCGCTGAACGACTCGGCGGTGCGGACCAGCTCAGTGGTGTCGCGCGAGTCGATGTCGACGCCGAAGACGCGCATCCACTGCGACGGGTCGGCGACGCCGCAGGTCTGCCCCATGCCACGGCCGCCAAAGGCGCCGATGGTGCTCATGTTCAGGCGGTTCTTCAGGGCCGCGCCGCGGCAGTACGAGACGATGCGGCCGACGTCGACCGGGTCATCCCAGGAGCCGTAGACGAAGCGGTGCTCCAGGCCGATCTCCTTGAGGGCGCCGTGCATGACCAGCCCGCCGACCGGGCGCCAGCCCTGCGAGCCGGGGTTGGTCCAGATGGCGATGCCCTTGCCGCTGCCGGCGAAGTCGCGCAGAGCCCCGATCAGGTGGGCCGCCCAGACCCAGGTGCCGCTGAAGAGCACCACCGCGTCGATGTCGTCGCGCTTCTTGAACGCGCCGAAACAGGCCCGCGCCTCGGCCTTGCTCGCCACCACCAGGTCGTACTCGACCAGCTCCACGCCGGCCTGACGCAATGCCTGCTTGGCGTTCGCCACCAGGGCGTCGTCGATGAAGGGCGTCTCCATCGGGTCCTTGAGGCCGTCCTTGTGCACCCCGTATACGATAAAGCCGACCTTGGGAGTCACCATAGCCATCTCCTCATGCTGCGTTGGACTGAGCGGTGTGGACGCCCCGATCGGCACCCCCGACCCGCGCTACGGGTAAAAGGTAACGGCCGGCCGCGGCAGGTCAACCGCAGTCGCCGCCGCGCGCCTCGTTGTTCCTTCCGGGCGCGGCGCTATCTTGCCGGGTAGCCGCCG
Organism: Verrucomicrobiota bacterium; assembly: GCA_019136035.1. Classification (GTDB taxonomy): domain Bacteria; phylum Verrucomicrobiota; class Lentisphaeria; order Oligosphaerales; family JAFGRS01; genus JAGVUW01. The sequence goes on from JAGVUW010000692.1 coordinate 2,879, forward strand.
GCGGTGCGCCCGCGGTGGCGAGGAGGACAGCCATGCGTCCGGTCGACACCCTGTTCATCAATGGCCCCATCCTGACGCAGGGCCCCGCCGGGCTGATCGACCCGGGGCTGCTGGCGGTGCGGCAGGGCCGCATCGTCGCGGTGGAGGCGTACCGCCCCGGAGACGAGGCCGCCTATGCGGCCACCGAGACGATCGACCTGAGCCGTCGCCGCCATCTCCTCATGCCCGGCCTGGTCAATGCCCATACCCACGCCGCCATGACGCTGTTCCGCGGCCTGGCCGACGACCTGCCGCTGATGGACTGGCTGACGCACTACATCTTCCCGGTCGAGAAGAACCTCACCAAGGAGTGGGTTTTCTGGGGTACGCAGCTCGCCTGCCTGGAGATGATCGCCAGCGGCACGACGACCTTCTGCGATATGTACCTCTTCGAGCAGGCGGCGGCGGAGGCCACCGCCGAAGCGGGCCTGCGGGCGATTCTGGGTGAGGTCCTCTACGACTTCCCGTCGCCGAACTACGGCCCGCCCGAGGCCGGCCTGCGCTACAGCCGCGACCTGATCGCGCGCTGGCGCGGCCACCCGCGCCTGAGCATCGCCGTGGAGCCGCACGCGCCGTACACCTGCTCGGCGGGGCTGCTGCGGCAGTGTGCCCGCCTGGCCGAGGATGAGGACGTACTCCTGGTCATCCACCTCGCCGAGACGGCCCACGAGGACACCACCGTCCGCCAGCAGCACGGCCTCTCGCCGGTGCGTTACCTGGAGAGCCTCGACCTGCTCTCGCCGCGCCTCCTCGCCGACCACGCCATCCACCTCGACGCCGACGACATCGCGCGCCTGGCCGCGCACGACGTCGCCATCGCCCACAACCCCGAGAGCAACATGAAGCTGGCGAGCGGGACGGCTCCCCTGCCGGCGCTGCTCGCGGCCGGCCTGCGCGCCGGCCTCGGCACCGACGGCTGCGCCAGCAACAACAACCTCGACCTCTTCCAGGAAATGGATGCCGCCGCGAAGCTGCAGAAGGTGATGCGCCTCGATCCGACCGCCCTGCCGGCCGGGACCGCTCTGGAGCTGACCACACGGCGCGGCGCGGCGGCGCTCAGCCTGGGCGGGGTCTGCGGCTCGCTCGAGGTCGGCAAGGCCGCTGACCTGATCCTGCTGGACTTCGACCAGCCGCACCTGACGCCGGTCTACGACTACCCGTCGCACCTGGTCTACAGCGCCCGCGGCGCCGATGTCACCGACAGCATGGTCGACGGGCGGTGGCTCCTGCGCGACCGTGTCTTCACAACCCTCGACGCCGGGCGCATCACCGCCGAAGTCCGGCGCATCAGCCAGGACGTCCGGAACCTGGTCCGCCCGGGTCGCGGCGGCTGAGACCGCGCCGGCACGGCCTCAGACCAGGCCGGCACCGACCTCGCGGGCACGCACCAGCGTCGCGACCTGCTTCTCGACGTCGTCCGGGCCAGAAGAACGACTCATCCGGATGGCCCTGGGTGAAGGCCAGCGCCAGCCTCGGCCGGCGCACCAGCCGGGTCGAGAAGTCGGGGTTCAGCAGCGGGTACAGGCGGTCCATGAACATCTTGGTCTGGCCGCTGACCTGCCACATGTACACCGGCGAGCCCAGGACGACCGCATCGGCGTGCAGGATATCCTGCACGACGCGGCCCATGTCGTCGGGCTGGGAGCAGGCAGCCTGCTGACGGCAGGCCATGCAGGCGGTGCAGCCGCCCATGTCGAGGCGGGCCAGGTGCACCAGGCGGGTCTTGGCCCCGGCGGCCTGGGCGCCGGCCAGGATGGCCTGCACAAGCCGGGAGGTGTTCCCGGTCACCCGTGGGCTGCCGTTGAATCCGATAACCGTCTTCATGACGCGATGCTCCGTGGGCTGTGCCGCGAGGCCCGACCGGTCGAGACGACTCGACCCGGCTGCGGACCGCGGCACCTGCATTGCCTAGCCCAAGTTACGCACTGTGATGTGTAAGTTGTTGCGCCGCAACGTCGGCGTTTTCGAGTAACTACATTTTCGCCTCGGCTCGATCAGATTCGGGGAGCGCTGTGGAGACGGGGCTCGATCAGATTCGGGGAGCGCTGTGGAGACGGTCTTGGTGCGGGGCAGGCGCCGCAGGCTGCTGATGCCAAGTTTGCGGTAGACGTCCCACTGGCAGGCTTCGGGTACGCCGGGCTTGCGCAGGCGGTAGAGTTTACCGTCGCGGGTCGGCAGTGTGACGGTGGCATAGCAGTGTGTGGACAGCACGGTGCGCAGAGTGAACCAGGATCGGCGGTCTCCGGCCTGCTCCAGGGTGTGGAGAAGAAAGCGGAGCAGCTGGTAGGCCAGCACGGTGACGAACACGTGGGCATCCACGCGTTCCTCCAGCTGGTGGTAGTTGGGGCGCAGACCAAGGTCGCTCTTCAGGGCCTGGAAGCCGTCCTCGGCCCGGCACAGTGTCATGTACAGCCCCCAGAGCTGCTCCGGCCCCAGATCGCTGCGGTCTGTGCGCAGCACGTAGCAGCCCGCCATTTCGTCCTCAGCCTGACAGCGCTCGTCATGGCGCTGCCAGCGTACGACCGGCGTGCCGCTGCTGTCTGCATCGGCCGTGACCTGGTAGAAGCGCGCCGCCCGCGGGTGCCGCTCAAGGAGTCGACCGACGGCCCTCTGCACAGCCCCCTGGTCTTTGAGCCGGCCTTTGCCGACGCGACTGCAGAGCTTCTGAAGATCGTCGCGCAGACGCACTTCGGCGTGACTGCGGATCGCCAGTTCCTTGTTCCGTCGGCCGGCACTGCGGCAGAGCAGCACCTGCTCAGACAGTCCACCGTCAGACTCATCGGTGAGCTGAAGACGGCGCACCTCCACCTGTTGGTCTTCGGCACGGCCGGGGATGGGAGTGAACCCGTCGGCCGCGAACTGTTCGCGCCATCGGCCCCGGCCGGTCCGCCGGTCGTTGACCAGGTAGTGGAAGCCCTGCTGACGCAGCTCCTCCAGGTTCTTGCGGGCGGCCAGGCCGCCGTCAAGAACCACCGTCGGCTGGACCGTGGAACTGAGGCATTGCGAACTGGCAGCCTCGCGCAGGCAGGCCGCCATCTCCGGCAGCGTCCGGCCGTCGTTGGTGTTGCCTGGAAAGGTTCGGTGCAGGACCTCGAAGCCGAACTCGTCGAAGACCATGCCCACCACCACCTGGGGGCAGTCGTTGCGCTTCTGCTTGTTCACGCCGCGCCGGGCCTTCGGGTTGCCGGCGCAGACCCCTTCAAAGTGGAAGTTCGTCAGGTCATAGAGGAAGATGGTGCGCTGCAGGCCGAAGTGTCCCTCGGTGCGCTCCCGCAGATGTCTCTCGATCCGATCCCGGTGGGCCAGCAGGCCGTCGCCCACCCGGTAGTAGCGGTCCGTGCCCCCGCGCAGCACTTCCTCGCCCAGCAGGTCCGGCAGGCTGCTGTGCGGCAGCCACTGCATCAGAGCGTGCTCGCTCAACGGTTCGGCCAGCCGGCTGGTGACCAGCGCCGCGGCCGCCTGCCGCTGGGCCGGGTTGAACCCCAGCTCGCCCAGCAGCCCATCCAGACCCAGCTTCTCCCAGGCATGCAGGGCGCACAGCAGCGGACCGAGCACCGTCGAGTGCGAGTGCTCCACCCGGCCGATCAGTACGCCGTCGACCACCTCATCGTCCATTTCGCCCCCGCTGCGGCCGGTGGGACGGTCACCGCGAGGCCACCCGCCCTGGCGCTCGATCTGCAGCACGACCCGGTCCACCCACTCCAGAGCCGCCGGAGGCAGGCCCCAGCCGGCCAGGGCAGGCTGGCCTGCAAGGCGCTCCTGGATCAGCCGGGATGCCGGCTTGAGCCAGGCGTCCGGAACCGCCGCATCACCCAGCGATGCGACCACCTCGTGCGTCGGCGACCTGCCCCCTTTCGGGCGGTACGAAGCCAACAGCTGCAGCGTCTCTCCGGAGGGCGTTTTCTTGCGATGAAAATACATGCGTCCACGCTACGCCGATCCCGGCACGCCGTCAAGATCTCGCGAATGATTTCTAGTAACTACATTGACACTTCCGGCCGGTTTCGTGCGGAGACCAGTCGACGGTTGTGCTTGGGCTAGCCCGACCAGACGCACTACAGTGCGTAAGTCGGG
>JAGVUW010000553.1 GCA_019136035.1 Verrucomicrobiota bacterium
GTCGGGCGTTCGGCGCTGGGCGTTCCCGCTCCCGTCGTTCCCTGTCGAGCCCAGTCGGCACCTCTCGCGCCCGGCCCCCTCGGCGTTGGGCGTTGGGCGTTCAGCGTTCGGCGCTGGGCGTTCCCGCTCCCGTCGTTCCCTGTCGAGCCCTGTCGGCACCTCTCGCGCCCGGCCCCCTCGGCGTCGGGCGTTCAGCGTTGGGCGTTCCCATCTCCCCCGCCTCCCCCGCCTCTCCTGTCTCTCGTGTCCCTTCTGTCCCGTGTGTCCCTTGTGTCCCTTCCTGCACTCCCCCGCCTCTCCCGCGGTATCACTCGTCCTTCTTGCTGAAGTACCCCTGGTCGACCAGCCACTGGCCGCAGGTCGGCCAGGCGGTCTCCAGGTCGACCTCGCCTGCCGGCAGGGGGAACTCGGCGCCGATCAGGCGTCGGAGTTCCATGAGCAGCCCCAGTCGGACCTCGTCCGGCAGCTCGTCGCGGGTGCGCATCTGTGCCGTGCAGTAGCGTATGGCCGCCGCCGGCGGCAGGCCGGCACCGGCGAGGGCCCAGCGCCAGGTGGCGACCCAGTCGCGCGGCAGACGCACCGGCGGCGCCTGCACCGGGAAGGCCGCGCCGGCGCTGCGGGCGAGGGCCGCCACGAGGTCGGCCTGGAAGGCCTCCGCGTCGCGCGGCACATCCAGGACCAGCCAGCGCAGGGCCGTCGTCAGGCCGTCGTTGTCGAGACGCCCGGCCTGACGCAGCCAGAGCGACGCCGCCAGCCACTGCCCGAGGATGTCGCCCTCGCGATCGTAGGCTGGGAAGCCGGCACTGCCGGCCGCCTGGGCCAGGCAGGCCAGAACGGCCTTCTTGAGGTTGTTGTGGACCGGCCCGCGCCCCCACAGGGGCTGCAGGGTCTCCAGAGCGCGCTCCGGCGACGACGGCCGCCAGGCCAGCAGGCCGAACGACAGGAGCTTCTCCTGATTCAGGGCCACCAGGGCCGCGGCGGTCGGGTCGGTGATCGACGTCCCGACATTGGCGAGGTGCCGGAAGGCATACTCGAGCATGCCGCGGCCGTGGTACCGCGTCTCGGCGCCCCTCGTCGCCTCCCAGGGCATGGCACGGTCGCAGGCCGCGTCCTCTGCCAGACGCACCAGCAGGGCCGTCACTTCCGGGCTGCGCAGGGCCTGGCTGTGCCACGCCAGGAAGGCCAGGTCGCCGAAGTCGACCGGGTCGGCCAGGCGGCGCCGGATGTAGGCCTCGGCGCGGGGGCTGCCGGTGTTGCACAGGGTGACGATCGCCCAGATGCGGCTCTCTCGCACCGCCTCCTTGCCGGGCTCGTCGCGGTCGGCCATGGCGATGAGCGGATCGACGGCGACATCGCCCAGCGCGGCCAGTTGTGAGGAGACGCCGATGCCGCCGTAGGCGCCCTCCCCCATCTTCGCCAGCCAGCGCCGCATCTTCGCCTCGCGTTCGTCTGCCGCCATGCGCTCGCCGGGCTTCGGACGCAGCAGGATCGGCCAGGCGTCCGAGGCCAGGGCCAGGTCGGGCCGGCGACCCGCCGGCGCCGAGTACAGGATCGCCCGCAGGACGTAGATCTGCGGCACCAGGGCGGCACTCGCCACCGGAGACGCCTCCGGGGCTACCTTCGGCAGGCCATTCTCGAAGGCCTCGAAACGGCTGAACTTCAGGATGTCGAAGCTGACGCGGCAGAGCACGGCCACCCCCGCCGGCGGCGCCTTGCCGGGCTTCAGGAGGTCGGCCTCGACCGCCTCGAGGAGGTTTTGCGACACCATCATCAGGGAGCCCTTCGGGTCCGTCAGCACCACGATGAGGCCGCTCTGCCGCTCCGCCTCATCGGCCGGCAGCACCGGGGTCGTGCCGCCCTGGCGCAGCTCGATGAGGACCTCCTGGCCGGAGTCCTGCTCGAAGTCAGCCGCGGCGGTGCTCAGGCGCAGCGCCAGCGACCGGAAGTCCTTGCCGAAGACGGGGTCCTTGCGGACCACCGCGTCGTCGTAGTCGATCCAGGCGCGGCCGACACTGCCCAGCACCAGGACGAGCGCCACCAGCAGACGGTGTGTCATGACGACCTCCAGGGGGCACCGAAGCCGGATCGGTCCGGGTCCCAGTGCTGTGTAAAAGTCCGGTTCTGGCACCCCTGCAGGGTGCGGGGTTCGTGGGTTCGCGTTTCCGGGGGGGGCGTGCTCTCGCGCGACCCCCGGCTACGATCTGGCACCTTTTCGGGGTGGCCGGGTGAGCGCTGACGCGATCGCCGATCAGCCCTGTCCCGGGACGCCGCCGACTTGGCACCGGGCCATTACGGCACCACAGTAGCCAGCCGTGGCCGGTTTCGCCAATCGTGGCGCCGTAAGCCCCGAGCCGCGCTCGAGGTGCGGTCAGGGCGGTCCGTGCGGTGTGTGACCGCCGGGCCGGGCGGCGTCACCGGGCGAACCGGCGCAGCGAGGACCCGCCAGGAGCTATGGACACCGTTCGACGTTTTCTGGGGAAGGCTGTGGCCTGCCAGGCCTGCGGCCGCGAGCATCGCGTGGGCGTCCGCGAGGCGCTCCTGATCGACGACGCCTGCGCGCGTCTGCCGGCCGTCACGGCCGCCCTTGGGCTGCCGCGCGGCGCCGTGGTTATCGCGGACGCGCGCACCCGCGCCGCTGCCGGCGCGGCCGTGGTGGAGGCCTTTCGCCAGCGCGACGGCAGCGTCACGGAGATCGTCCTGCCCGACCCGCCGGGCGGGGGCGGACCGGTCTGCGATGACCACACCCGCCGCGCTCTCGACCGCATCGTGCCCGCCGAGGGCCTCCTTGTCGCGGTCGGCTCCGGGGTCGTCAACGACCTGGTCAAGTGGATCGCCGTCGATGCCGGCCGGCCGTACGTCGTCGTGCCGACCGCTGCCAGCATGAATGGCTACACCTCCGCGAACATCGCGCCGACGCTCAAGGGCGTGAAGAGCCTCCTGGAGGGCCGCGAACCGGTGGCCGTGGTCACCTCGACGGCCATCCTGCGGTCGGCGCCCGCCGCCCTCACCGCCGCCGGCCTGGGCGATGTCATGGCCAAACCGGTGAGCAGCGCCGACTGGAGGCTGAATCACCTCCTCTTCGACGAGTTCTACTGCCCATTCTGTGCCGACCTCATTCGCGAGATCGAGCCGATCTACATGCAGGCGCCCGAGGCCATCGCCCAGGGCCGTCCGGAGGGCCTCGAGGCCCTCTACGAGGCCATCCTCCTGACCGGCTTCAGCATGACCATGGCCGGGACCTCATCGCCGGCTTCCGGGGGCGAACACCTCATCAGCCATACCCTCGACATGATGGCTTCCCGCGATGGACTGCAGCATGACCTCCATGGACGACAGGTCGGCCTCGGGACCCTCTTCTGCGCCGCCCTCTACCAGGAGGTGTTCCGAGCCCACCCGGGACGCTTCCGCCCTGGCCTGACCCGCACCGAGCCCGCCTTCTGGAAGGGCTTCGCCGACGCCGTCGAGGCCCAGCACATCGGCAAGCGCCGGCGGCAGACACAGGCCGCCGAGCGGCTCAACCGCGAGAGCGGCCTCTGGGATCGGCTGGCGCGCGAGGCGGCCGAGCTGTGCTGCTCGCCGGAGACGGTCCGGCGCGTCCTGATCCAGGGCGGCGCTGCCTATCGGCTCCGGGATATCGGGGTCAGCCGCGAGCGCTTCATCGAGGCGGTCAATCACGCGCACGAGCTGCGCGAGCGCTATACCATCCTGGAGCTTGCCCGCAGCGCCGGTGTGCTCCCGGAGCGGACCCCGGAGCTGGTCGAGGCATGGCTGTGCGGCTGAGCGGCGTGGGCGCGAGTCACGCGCGGCCTTACCCGCGCCAGCCCTGAGTATGGGAGTGCAGTAGCGATGAAGGGCATCCTCCTTGCCGGCGGCTCCGGCACCCGCCTCTATCCCCTCACCCGCGTCGCCAGCAAGCAGCTCCAGCCGGTCTACGACAAGCCGATGGTGTACTACCCGCTGTCGACCCTAATGCTGGCCGGTGTGCGCGAGATCCTCATCATCACGACCCCCGAGGACCAGTCGCGCTTCCAGGACCTCCTCGGCGATGGCCATGCCTGGGGCCTGGACCTGCACTACGTCGTCCAGCCGCGCCCCGAGGGCATCGCCCAGGCGTTCATCCTTGCTGAGAGTTTCATTGGCGCCGAGGGCGTTGCCCTCATCCTCGGGGATAACCTCTTCTACGGCCGGATCGGCCTCGATCAGATCGTCAGCGGCTTCCGCGGCGGCGCGCAGATCTTCGGCTACCCGGTGCGCGACCCGGAATGCTATGGGGTCATCGAGTTCGACTGCGATGGCAAGGCCATCAGTCTCGAGGAGAAGCCGGCCCGGCCGCGCAGCCAGTACGCCGTGCCCGGGCTTTACCTCTATGGGCCTGATGTCGTCGAACGCGCCCGACGCCTCAAACCCTCGCCGCGCGGGGAACTGGAGATCACCGACCTCAACCGCGGCTACCTCGCCGAGGGACGCCTGACCGCCACCCGCCTCGGCCGCGGCATCGCCTGGCTGGATACCGGCACCCCAGCCGCCCTCCTCGAGGCAAGCCTCTTCATCCACGCTATCGAGACGCGCCAGGGCTTCAAGATCTCCTGCCCCGAGGAGATCGCCTACCGCCGCGGTTTCATCGACCGTGATGGCTTCAGGGAACTGGCCGCTGCAGCCCCGAAGTCGGACTACGGCGACTACCTCCGCCGGCTGGCCGACGAAGCGATGGCCCTCTGAGACGCGCCCTGAAGGCACACGGCACACTCCCGGCCAAGGCCGGTACTCGGCGATGACTCGCCGTGCCCTATCCGGCGTTCTGCGCCGGTGAAGCGGCTATCGCCGTACCCAACCGCGGTGGTGCCTACGAGGCCGAGGCGAGGCGTCAACGTTGTCGGCGCCTGGTTGTCCGTGTTCAACGTTGTCCACCGTTAGGGGGCCAGCCTGGACCCCTGTTTCGCCCCCCGCGCCCTAGGCTGTTCGCGGTCCTGCCCCCGCCTCCCTCCGGCCTCGCCCGCCCGCCCTCACAGCAGCCCCTGAGGTTATTAACGTATAGTGCAGTGGACTCAAGTATACCGCAATGAAGTATAGTGCAGTATCATAAAGAATCGCCAGGCGGCCGCAAGCCGCGGCGGGAGCAGGGGATAGAGGCGGTGGGACTGGGGCCGAGGGCAGGGCGCCGGGGAGGGTCAGGGGGCAGGGGAGGGGGGCGGCAGGGCCCCCGGCCAAGGGCGGCGGTTGACCTTGAATCAAACTATAGTATAGTGACTTTCAGAACCCCTGGGCTGGAGATTCAGGACGGCCATGAAGGACCTGTTCGAAGAACAAGTCGAGAACCTCTCCGAGGCCCACTTTCTGGTCCTGTACTGGGCCGCCCAGGGCGAGGGTCGTCAAGCGAAGTACAACATCACCAACTGCTTTGATGACCTTAAGCACTGCGGCATTACGCGGACCAAGCAGACGGCCGTGGCCGCGGTCGAGGCGCTCAGTGCCCTGCGCTTTGTGACCCTGCGTGGCGAGGGCAACCGTCGCAACCTGTACATCTCCCGCCACGGCGCCCGCGCCCTCGAGGCATTGGTGCTGCGCCAGAAGTTCACTCCCAGATCATCGGCTTACCTGGAGGGCCTGTGACATGGTTATCGGCATTGGTGGAGCAGGCAGCAAGGTCGCGGCGAAGCTCGACGCGCAGGCAACTCTGATCAACGTCTCCGAGACCGAGCTGGAGAAGATACCCCAGGCCGGCCGCCGGATTCTGGCGGTGGTGCATGCCGAGCACGGTCGTTTCCGCGGTTCCCGGAAGAACCCGAGCATTGGGCATGACGCCTACCTCTCGGTGCGCCGTGAGCTCCAGGAGCTGGCGCGCGGCGGCATGGTCTTCAGCAGCACCGGCGGCGGCACCGGCAACGGCATCACCACCGGTCTCCTCCAGGACCTCGCGGCGCGCGAGACCATCCCGGAGTCTGAGAAGACGTCCTTCGGGCTGGTGTTGCCCTATGCCCCGCTCGAGCCGGCCGAATTTGTGCGCAACACCATCGACTTCCTGCGTGGGCCGCTCTCGGAGGCCATCGACAGCGGCAACACCGGCAACATCTTCCTCTTCAGCAACCGCGTGAAGTTCGAGTCGAGGCTCTCCGAGGAGGCCTTCAACATCAAGATGGTCGAGTCGCTCAAGGTCTTTCTGGCGATCCCCGACAAGAACGACACCCTGCGCCTGCTGGACGGTCACATCGACCCGGAGGACTTCAGCCTCTTCATGGCGCGGCCGTACTTCAACCACTTCACCTACTTCGACTACGACCCGGGCACGCCTTTCGGCAAGCAGCTCGAGGCCAACACGAACGCGCTGTTGCTGCCGCCCGAGACCCCGATCGAGGCGCTCTTCCTGATCGAGGTGCCCGCCGGCGGCGACCCGACGGTGTTCTACGACGTCCTGCAGCACTTCAACGACCTGAATGTGGCCCCGATCTACAGCGTCGTCGAGAATCCCGAGCTCAAGCAGCCCTTCATCACCGTCGGCCTGCTCTACTCGCGCAAGCCCGCCGAGCTCCTGGACGACTTCAACAAGCGCAACGAGCAGCACGCCCAGGTGAAGGTGCGCAAGTCCCTCGAGCAGTACGTGGATCTGCCGCGCCTTGATGTCAGCCTCGAGAAGGAGGCCAAGCGTGCCGCCAAGCAGCGCGGCAGCGACGAGGATATCCTGCAGGTGCTCAAGCGCCTCGGCAAGCTCTGAGAGGCGCGTCGGCGCCGTCCGCCGCCGGGCGCGGCACCGCCGCGGGCGGCGCCTGAGAACAGGCGCCACCAGGACCGTCGGGAAGGGAGAGGCAGGCATGATGGCCGAACACCTTCGCATGGCGAGCTGGTGGATCACCTGGAAGGACCTCGACTGGCCCTCGCCGGACAATCTCGACCTCATCCGCCGGCGTGCCGACGCCATGGCCGGGGCGCATGTGAACGCCGCCGGCGTCTTCGGGGCGCACTTTCGCTGGGACTTCCTGCCCATCTTCCCCGTTCTGCACGACTACCTGGCCACGGTCCGGGCGGAGCTGAAGGCCCGCGGTATCCGCCTGATCGACCACCACTCCGCCACCCTGATCCACCGCTACGAGACGCGCGCCGAGATGCAGACGGTGAAGCTGCACTCCGGCCCACACCTGCCATTCGCCCCGACCTGGAGCGCCGCCGCCAGTTGGGAGTACCGCGGTCGGAAACTCAACGCCTGGCGCGAGATCGATGTTCGCGACGGATCCGTGCTCTTCCATCCCGGCTATACCGCCGAGATGTTCTGCTACCAGAATGACGACTTCATCGACGCCTATCTGGAGTACGTCCAGGAGTTGCGGCGCGACACCGACATCGATGGACTGATGAGCGACGACATCTCGCAGTACATGCGCTGGCCCGGCTGCGGCTGTACCGCCTGCCGGGAGAAGTTCCGGCGCCGTACCGGGATGGCGCTGCCGGCGGCGAGTGACCGGAGGTTCTGGGCCAACTGGGACAGCCCGGCCTGGCTCGAGTGGATCGACCTGCGTTTCGAGGCCGCGTCCCACTTCTTCACCCGCCTGCGGTCGATCCTGCCGGAGGCCTTCCCGCTGATGAGCTGCTGCTCCAACAGCTCGTCGGCCACGGCGCCGCAGATGGCCCATGACATCCGTGACATGAACGCCGGCTGCAACCTGGTCCACCTCGAACTCTGCGGCAACACACCGCCTTACCCGCACGACCCCAAGACCAAGAGCCCGCCGATCGCCAGCCGGATCATCTCGTCGCTGCATCACCTCGGCGCCGCAGACGAGAAGGGCAGTGAATGTGTCGGGCAGGGCTATGGCTTCACGGCAGCGACGGCCGGCATCGTCTGGGCGGTCAACAAGACCGTCGGTGCGGCCTGCTGGTTCTCGACCCTGAAGGCACGTCTGGGGCTGCCTGACAGGATCCTGGCGACGCTGCCGGATGACGCCGCGCCGGCCGCCACGGCGTTCGGCTTCGAGAAGAGCCACCCGGAGCTCTTCAATGGCCACCCCGCCGCACAGGCCGCCGTGCTCTTCCCCTACGAGACCCGCAACCACACCGCCTTCGGCAGTCTCTTCAACGGCGTCACGCGTGACTTCGAGGACACCCTCTCCCTGCTCTTCCGCAACGGCATCACGCCGGTGGTCGAGACGCAGATGCCGACCACGACAGCGCGCTGCCCGCTCCTGATCCTGCCCTCGGCCCTGCGGCTGACCGCCGCGGAGCAGGACGCCCTGCAGGCGTTCGTCCGCGCTGGCGGTGTCGTCCTGGCCACCGGGCCCTTCGCCCTCGGCAGGCCATGGGGTGGCAGCATCACGGTACCCGACTCTTTCTTTACCTCGGACGAGTGGATGAAGGCGCCCTTCCCGGCCTTCCCCGGCCGGCCGGAGTGGGAGGCCCTGCCCTCCGGGGTGCTCTGGAACCCGTGCCGCATCCAGGATTCGGAGGTCTTTGCCGGTGACCTGCTGGGCAAGGTCCGCCAGCACGCGGTACCCCTGCCGGTCGCCATCACTTCTGCCGAGGGCTTCCTGACGCTGGTCCACCGCATGCCGGACGGGGCGTTGACCGTCCATTGCCTGGCCGCCGAGTTCGCCACGGAGATCGATCAGGAGCTCGACGCCATGCGCTACCACCGCTCGCGCGTCAATCTCATCACCCGGGCCGAACCGATGGGCACCGACGGCACCATCGGCCTGACCGCCGCCGGCGCGGTCCAGGCCTTCTCACCCCTGACACCCGGACGCGAGCCCGCGGTCAGCCGCACGGCCGACCGCGTCACGGTCACGCTGCCGGAGCGATGTCCGTACGCCGTCCTGCGGCTGGCCTGAGGGCGACAGGGCCCTTCTTCGGCCGTGCCCCCCCGCCCGTCTCTGCATGACGGCGGCCGGCGGGGAAGGCGGACCATCCGGCCATTCGGTACTTCCTGTCACAACTCGGGCAAAGAGGATACGGGAGGCCTGCCGCAAAAAGGCGCAAGAAGCGCAAGGGAGGATGGGCGGCGAGCGGAAGCGATCTCCTCCTGACACAGACGGATCGGCCGGCGGGTCGGCGTGCCGGGGGAGGGGGGTACCCGGTCTGTCAGCGCCGGTCGCAGTGGTCGCAGTCGGCCGCCGAGCAGCCGAAGAGGCCCTGGTTCAGGTAGCGCTCGCCACGGTCGGGGATGAGGGTGAGGACGGTGCAGCCGGGGTGCTGCCGAGCCAGGCGCATGGCCACGGCCACATTGGCGCCGGCGGAGACCCCGGCGAGCAGGCCGCACTGCAGGGCCAGCTCACGCGCCTGGGCCTCGGCCTCGGCCGTGGCGACGGTGACGACCTCGTCGATCTCGGCACGGTGCCGCCGGATGATCTCCGTGACGAAGCCCTCGCCGATGCCCTGGATGCCGTGCGGCCTGACCGCGCCGCCGGTGAGCACCGCCGACTCGGCCGGCTCGATGCCGATCATGCGGCACCCCGGGAAGCGCTCGCGGAGGCGCTGTGAGACGCCGATGAAGGTCCCGCCGGTGCCCATGCCGGCGACGAAGAAGTCGACCGGCCCCTGCACCTGTCGCGCCAGGCTCTCGCCGGTGTAGGTGTAGTGAGCCCGGACGTTGTCCTCATTCCCGAACTGGTCCGGCAGCCAGGCGCGGTCACCGAGGTCGGCCTTGAGCTGCTCGTAGCGGCGCAGGGCGCCCGCCATATCCTCGGCGGCGGGGGTGAGGACCACCTCGGCGCCGAAAGCCCGCATCATCTGCCGGCGCTCCACGCTCATGTGCTCCGGCATGACCGCGGTGAAGCGATACCCGGCGGCGGCGGCGAGCATGCTGAAGGCGATGCCGGTGTTGCCGGTGGTCATCTCCAGGATGGTCATCCCCGGACGGGCCTCGCCACGCTGTTCCGCCTGGGTGAGCATGTACCAGGCCATGACGTCCTTGACGCTGCCGCTGGGGTTCAGACAGGCCAGCCCGGCCAGCACCCTGGACGGGGCCGGCTTGAGGCCCCCCAGTTCCACCACCGGGGTCGTCTGCTGCATCAGCGGTCCGAGACTGCGTATCATGGGAGACTCACACTCCTTGCGTCAAAGGCACCAGGCGTCGTCCTGGCGGCGTCGTCACTGGACCCCGGTGCTGCCGAAGCCGCCGCTGCCGCGGGCGCTGGCCGCCAGGTCGGCGGCGGGCTCGAGGACCACCTCGGGGAGCTTCTGGATGACCATCTGGGCGATGCGGTCGCCGCGCCCCACCTGGAAGGCCTCCCGTCCGGCGTTGAAGAGGATGACGCCGACCTCGCCGCGGTAGCCGGCATCGATGGTCCCGGGGCTGTTGAGCACGGTCACGGCCTGCTTGAGCGCCAGGCCGCTGCGCGGCCGGACCTGCGCCTCGAAGCCGACCGGGAGCTCGAGGAAGAGCCCGGTCGGCACGAGCGCGACGCCGCCGGGGGGCAGGGCGGCGGCGACGCGGGCGCGCAGGTCATAGGCGGCATCGTCGGCGTGTGCCTTGCGCGGCTGCAGGTCCTCGCCACCCGGCTGCATACGAAATCGCACGACCACAGGCATGGTTTCGGCCTCGACTTGAGAGGGTCATGGCGGTGGCCGGGGGCCCCCGCCAGGGTGTTCAGCGCGCCGTTAACCTAGCCTGGATTAAGCGGGAAGCACACCGGCGTGCGTCGCGGCGATGGGCACCGCACGGCCCCTGGGCTCGGGACACGGACGGACACGGACCCGCACGGACGGGCACGGACGGGGCTCTGCCGGCGCCAGCGTTGGGCGTTCGGCGTTCGCGTCTGTGGCTCGGGCTAGGCCGCCAGGGCTGCCAGGGCGCCGATGACCAGCACCATGAGGGCCAGGGCCTCGGCCAGGCTGAGCCAGGCGGTGGAGCCGGCCTCGCGGCTGGCCGGTCCGAGCAGCACTGTCAGGGGGGCCGGGAGGATCCAGCACAGCGAGGCCGCGAACAGCCCCGGCAGGAGGGCGCCGGCCAGGCGGCCGGCGATGACAGCCACGCCGGCGGCCGCCAGCCAGTGGCCCCAGTCCTCCCACAGCGCCTCGGCGCCGGCACGATGCGACGGCCGCACCGCCGTGGAGGCGTGCACCGCCGCGGCGGCGCTCAGGGCGCCGACCACCATCAGCCAGGCGCCGCGATGGGTCCCGGCCAGGACGCCGTAGCAGGCGAGTCTGAGCGCCAGGATGCCCTGGAATGCGGCCAGGCGCAGGTAGGCGCCGGTCTCGGCGTTGTCGCCCCCCTCGGCGAAGCCCTCGAGGAGCCGCACCGTGGCGACGTAGCGCCGTCCGCCGGTGGCCCAGCCCTCGAAGATCAGGATGGCGACGGCCGCCACCACGGCGCCGGCACGCGGGCCGAACAGCCACACTGACAGCGCCGCCAGGACCCACTCGGCCAGGCCCAGGCCGGCACCCACTGCCGGGAACCACGGCAGCGCGAGGCCGCCCCCGGAGCGCCCTGCACCAGGTTCAAAACGCGTCAGAAGCCGCATGGCGGGGGCCCAGTCATTCACAGTAGGCGGTCCTTCACAGTGCGGTGCCGGCCTGGCCCGCGGAGACACAGCGTGCCTGTGGCGCTCCGGCCGAGGCTGGCTCAAACCGTTTTTTCAGAGGCGCTCATCTTGAATCGCCGGGGTCACGGGTTAAAATAGTGCGCCTGTTGAAAACGGAAAATCGCGGGGGCGTAGCTCAATTGGTTAGAGCGCCGGCCTGTCACGTCGGAGGTCGCGAGTTCAAGTCTCGTCGCTCCCGCCATTCCTTTCTCTTCAGTACTGTCCGGACAACCTAGCAGTCTGCACGCGGGGGCGTAGCTCAATTGGTTAGAGCGCCGGCCTGTCACGTCGGAGGTCGCGAGTTCAAGTCTCGTCGCTCCCGCCATTCCTCTCCCTCCTCGTCCGTTGCTTTTCCCGCATGGGATGTCGCGTCCTGACGCGATGGGCTGATCATCCCGCCGCACCTGCAGCCGGCGTTCCCCGTCGCCCCCTCACTCGAGCAGCTCGTAGACCGGTGCCATGAGCTTGCCGTAGAAGCCGATGATGCGAATGCCGAGGTAGATGAGCAGGGCGAGGTAGGCGAGGTTCGGCACGATGATCGCGAGCCGTGCCAGGCGGTTCTCGGCGTCCTCCTGGCAGTGCCTCGCCAGGCGTTCACTGGCGTCGTCGAGGCGGCCGCTGATCTCGCCGGCGCGCAGGACATCCAGGAGCGCGATGTCGGCGTCCAGGGGCAGGGGGTCTGCCTCCAGGGCCTCGCAGAAGGTGCATCCCGCCGTGGCCATGGCCTCCGAGAGCCTGCCGAAGCGCTGTCGCAGGGCCGGGTTGCGGCAGGCGCCCGCGGCCAGAGCCGCGCCGCGGATCGAGCCGATGCCGGCGCGCAGGCACTGCCCGAAGGCGGTGAGGAAGCGGCTGCTGTCGAGGCGGTACGAGAGGCCGCCGAGGTACGGCACTGCCAGCCAGAGGCGGCCCAGGGCGGGCAGGTCGAGGATCGCCTGGCCCAGCGTCCGCACCAGGAGCCACAGGACCCACGGCAGCGCCATCAGGCTCAGGGCCTGCAGCGCCGCACGCTCGAGCGTGAGGCCGCCGACCAGGACACCGATGAATGGCACCAGCACCGCCGCGGCGTGGTACACCAGCGCCGGGTAGATCAGGCTGGAGATCACCTTCGAGCGCAGTCGCCAGGAGAGCTGAAACCAGTCGCGCAGGGCCTTGAAGACCGCCTCGCGCCGGCCGCTGAGGTCGCCGACCTCGACGAGGGCCGTCTCGAAGCCGGAGAAGTGCCGCGGCAGGTGTGCCATGGCCTCGCTCAGGCGCAGGCCCTGCTGGAGCATCCCATGCAGCTCGGCGGCGGCCGGCCGGAAGGCCCCCGGGAAGCGCTGCTGCAGGGCGCGCAGGAGCGGCACTCCGGCCTCCTCCAGGGACGCCAGGGTGCCGTAGAAGACGACGCGGTGCTGCAGCGCTGACATCGCCGGTTTCCCTCTCGTGGAACGGCCCCGCCGCGGGCCGGGCCCTGTCGGGGCTGACTGTAGCCCTGCCCAGCCCGCCCCGCCAGCTTGACGGCCATCGGCGCGGCGCTACACTCTGAGGGTGGCCCATGGCGACAGGCCATCGCCGCGCCGGCGCACCGCCGGGGCGGGCCTCGCGCCGTGCCGCCGGGGTCGGCAGTCGTCGCCCAGACATGGCGGCGCCGCGGCCCGCCCGCCTGGCATCGGACGCAGATCGGCGGCGCTATGGAGAGAACCGCGACATAGGGCAGGGGAGGCGATACCATGGAACCCGAGAAGGGCAATCCCGCCATCCAGGTGCACGCCGAGGACGTCTGCCGCGCCTTCAGGGCCGTCGGCGCCCAGGCCGGCGATGTCGTCATTTACCACGGCTCGCTCAGCAGCATGGGCACCGTCGTCGGCGGCCCGACGACCGTCATCGACGGCGCCCTCCAGGCCGTCGCCCCCGGCGGCACTGTCGCCATGCCGACGCTGTGGTTCTGCCCGGCCGACCCGCCGCGGCGCCGTGAGGACTTCGACCTGGCGACCTCGCCGTCGTACGTCGGGGCCCTCTCCGAAGCCCTGCGCACCGACCCGCGCAGCCTGCGCAGCCATCACTACTCGCACTCGGTCAGCGCCATCGGCAGCCGCGCCGCCGAGCTGACCGCGAACCACGGGGCAGGGGGCCTGTCGCCGGCGCCGTGGGGCTGGGATGCCTTCGCCGACATCAGCCCCTGGGGGCACCTCTACGAATGGAATGCGCTCTATGCCTTCATCGGCGTCACCATGCGCGTCTGCACCATGAAGCACTACATCGAATCGCGCTACGTGGCGCGCACCATGGCACGCGCCCCGGAGGCGCGTCGGCAGGCCATGCGTGACGGCCTCACCAGCGGCGACCGCCAGGGCGTCTGGCCGTTCTACAACAGCGAGGCCATGGAACAGCGCCTGACCGAGCGCGGCCTCGTCGCCACGAGCCATATCGGCTCGGCCACCCTGCGGGCCGTGCGCACCCGCCCCCTGGTCGAGGTCACCCTCGAGATCCTCACCGCCGAACCCGAGGCCTGGTTCCAGCCCGCCTTCCTGGAGTGGTGCCGCCAGGCCGACTGAGAGCCGGCCGGGCCGCGACGCGGCCGCGGAGCGCCCGGCGCTGGGGAGAGGACCGCCGCCGGCGGCCTCCGGGGCGGCCGCGGCGCCCTGCGAAGGAGCGCGGCCGGGCATGGAGAGAACCCTGTGACTGAGGCCACGACAGCCCGCCGGCCGCCAGCCCGGACGCCGTCGCGTCAGCGCGCGGCCCAGCAGGCCCTGATGGTCTTTATGGGTCTGCCGATCCTCGTGCTCCTGGTCACCGCCACCGATGACCCCCAGGGGCTCTTCGGCACTCAGGACGTCCTGACCCTGCCGGTCGGCGCGCTCCTGGCGCTGCAGGCCCTCGGCGGCCTGTACCTGTGGCTGGGTCCCGTCATCCGGCAGCGGCCGGTGGCGCTATGGCTGCGTCTGGCGCTGAGTCTGTTGCCGGTGCCGCTCCTCGGTGTCATGTGGGGCCTGGCCTGGCATCTGGCGACCCTCGGTCTGCTGGTGGTGCTGGTACAGGCGTTCTACCTGGCGCGGTCGCCGGCGCTCGAGGCGGCCGAGACGCTGCGGCCATGGCGTCGTGACCAGGCCGACGCGCCGGCCGCGCTGGCGCCGCGTTTCGGCCTGGTATGGCGTCTGGCCGCGGGCGTCGGTGTCCTGGTCGTGCTCGTCTCGGGGCATGGCATTGCGCGCACGCCGCTGGCCTGGTCGGCGGTGCGGGTCTACGTCGGTCTAGCCGTCCTGATCAGCCTGCGTTACGAGATTGCCGATCTGGTGTTGACCGGCCACCGCCGCCTGGCCTTGGCCTTGGGGCTCTTCCTGGCGTTCAGCCTGGCGGTCGGGCTGCATCCCGCCGGTCGGCCGGCGCTGTTGCCGCTGCTGGGCCTGCGCCAGGCGGTCGCGGCCCTGGCCCTCTGGCATCACTACGGCGGTGCCGGCGCCCTCTGGCGGCGTCTCACCCGCAATCCCGCCGGGCTGCTCTGTCTCAGCTTCGCCCTGGCGATCGTTGTTGGCGCGCTGGTGCTGGACCTCCCCGCCGCGGCCAGCGCCGACGGCCCGGCCGTCGGTGTCGTCGACGCCCTCTTCACCGCCACCAGCGCCCTCTGCGTCACCGGCCTGACCGTGGTCGACACGGGTGCCGCCTTCTCCACCTTCGGCGAGCTGGTGATCCTGACCCTGATCCAGGTCGGCGGCCTGGGCGTCATGACCATCAGCATCTTCGTTGCCCTGCTCCTCGGCCGGGACACCGGCCTCGAGAGTGAGTCGGCTCTCGGCGCCATGCTGGGCGAAGACCGCACCAGGGCGGTCCGCCGGCTGGTCTGGTTCATCGTCGGCACCACGGTGGTGACGGAGGCCCTCGGGGGGCTGGTGCTCGCCGCCGGCTTCTGGCAGGAGGGCATGGCGCCGGCACGCGGGCTGTACTGTGGGATCTTCCACGCTATCAGTGCCTTCTGCAATGCCGGCTTCGCGCTCTTCCCCGACAGTTTCGTCTCGCGCGACCGGCAGCTCCTCTTCCCGCTCGTCCTCTCGCTGCTCATCGCCCTCGGCGGCCTCGGCTTCAGCGTCCTGCATGGCTTCGGACGCTGCCTGCGCCCGCACCGCCGCCGCGGCGTGCCCTGGCCGCTGCACACCCGGCTCGTCCTCGCCGGGTCGGTCCTCCTCTGGCTCGGCGGCATGGCCTGCTTCTGCATTACCGAACGCCACGGCGTCCTGGCCGGGAGGCCGTGGCCCGAGGCGCTCACCCACGCCTGGTTCCTCAGCGTGACCGCCCGCACCGCCGGCTTCAACACCGTCGACATGACGGCCCTGCATCCGGCCACCGACCTGATTCTGCGCGGCCTCATGGTCATCGGGGCGGGGCCGGGTTCGACGGCCGGCGGCATCAAGGTGACCACGGCGGCCGTGCTGGTCCTGATCGTCCTGGCACGCCTCAAGGGCCGCGCCCATGGCACCGTCCTGGGCCGCCGCCTCGACGACCTCACGGCCCTGAACGCGGTCAGCGTCGCCACCCTCGCCCTGGCTCTGGTCGCCCTGGCCTCGGCGCTGCTGCTCCTGACGCAGCCCATCGGCCCGGAGCTGACGCCGGCGATGCTCAGCTTCGAGGTCATCTCGGCCTTCGGGACCGTCGGGCTCTCGACCGGCGCCACCCCGCATCTCAACACCTTCGGCAAGGCCGTGGTGATCGTGCTGATGTTCGTTGGCCGCGTCGGCCCCCTGACCCTGCTGGTGAGCATGCGGCCGCGCCGGCGGAGGCCGGTCCAGTACCCGGTCGCGAATGTGATGGTCGGTTAGCCTGGATTACTTGCGAAGCGCGGATGCTTCGCTCGCAATCCACGTGCGCCGCGCTGCTTCGCGTCGCCTGCTCAAGGCTAACCCTGAGCAAGAGGCCGCAAGTGCCCCGCGTCGGGGGCTGTCAAGACCGCTGGAGGCAACCCATGAGACCCACCACCGCCGTGATCGGCCTGGGCATCTTCGGCAGCGAGGTGGCGCTCTCCCTGAGCGCCCGCGGCATACCCGTCGTCGTCATCGACGCCGATGAAGCTGCCGTCGAGCCCCTCAAGGACCGGGTGGCGCAGGCCCTGATTCTGGACTCCACCGACGAGCAGGCCCTCCTGGACGCCAGCGTCGATCGCATACCGGTCGTAGTCAACGCCATCGGTACCGACCACCTGCAGAACAGCATCCTCACCACCGCCCTGCTCAGCCGCATCGGTGTCCGCCACATCATCGCCCGCGCCAGCAGCCCCCTGCATGAACGCATCCTCACCCAGATCGGCGCGCATGAGGTCGTCAATCCCGAACGCGATATGGGCCGCCGCCTGGCCCAGCACATCGCGGTGCCGCACCTCAACGAGATCCTGCACCTGCCAGACAATGTCTCCATCGCCGAGATCGACGCCCCCGCGAGCTTCCTCAACCACACCCTGGCCGAGCTGGCCGTGCGCGCCACCCACAACCTCAACGTCATCGCCGTCAAACGCGTGCCCATGGCCACGCGTGAGCGCGCCGCCGCGGCTGACGAGGCGTCCCGCGACGAGGACGCCGCCGGCGGCCACCTCATGGTCCTGAATTTCTCGCCGACCGAGGATCGCTTCATCCCGGGTGATGTCCTCATCGTTATCGGCCGCGATGAGCACATCCTCCGCTTCGCTCAGGACCTGGCCAAGCCGTCACGGCCGCGGGCCTGACGGCTCTTCCTCCTCCAGCCGGGGGTGGCAGGCGCATCCCTGCGCATGTCCCGGCGCCCGGGGGCGCCGGGAATCTGGCTGAAGAGCTGCCCGATCGTTCCGGCGGCGGCGCTGTACTCAGCCGCCTCCCGCCGCTGCTTGGGGCTGCTTTCATCCAAACCGCTATCGGGATCGGGATCGGAATTGACTTCGGCGTTCCGTCGATTTCGATAGCGATCCCGATCTCGATTTGGATGCCACATCGCAGCCGGGGGTCGCGCGAGCGCACGGACCCCCGAAACGCCTACCCACGAACCACGCACCCTGGGAGGGGTGCCAGAACCGGACTTCCAGACAGCCCCGCGCCGGCGGCCGCGCCCCTTGCATTCCTCCTGGGCCGGTGTCATAGTCCCTCGATGACAATCGATCAAAAACTAGCTATTTTAGCCGAATCGGCCAAGTACGACGTCAGTTGTGCGTCGAGTGGCACGACGCGTTCCGGCGGCGCCGGGGTGGGGTCGTGCGCGGTCACCGGGATCTGCCATAGCTGGTCGGCCGACGGGCGCTGTGTGTCGCTCCTGAAGCTGCTTCTGGGCAACCGCTGCATCTACGACTGTGCCTACTGCGTCAACCGCCGCAGCAACGACATCCCGCGGGCCTCGTTGAGCGTGGCCGAGGTCGTCGACCTGACCCTGCGTTTCTACCGCCGCAACTACATCGAGGGCCTCTTCCTCAGCAGCGCCGTCGAGCGCAGTCCCGACGACACCATGGAGCGCCTCCTCGAGGTCGCCCGCGAGCTGCGGGTGCGCCACGCCTTCCAGGGCTACATCCACCTCAAGGCGATTCCGGGTGCCGACCCGGCCCTGGTCCGCCGTGCCGGCGCCTACGCCGACCGCCTCAGCGTCAACATCGAGCTGCCCTCGCAGGAGTCCCTGCAGCGCCTGGCGCCGCAGAAGTCGAAGCTCGGCATCCTCGGGCCGATGGGCGTCATCCACGACGGCATCGCCGAGTACCGCGCCGAGGCCGTCGTGCACCGCGCTGCGCCGCGTTTCGCCCCGGCCGGACAGAGCACCCAGATGGTCGTCGGGGCCAGTCCCGAGAACGACCTCCAGATTCTCAACCTCAGCGCCGCGCTCTACCAGCGCTACGACCTGAAGAGGGTCTACTACTCGGCCTATGTCCCGGTCAGCACCGACAGCCGCCTGCCGGCGCTGCGGACGCCGCCCCTGGAGCGCGAGCACCGCCTCTACCAGGCCGACTGGCTCATGCGCCTCTACGGCTTCGCGGCCCAGGAGCTCCTCTCGCCCGAGACGCCCTGGCTCGACCCGGTGCTCGATCCGAAGTGCGCCTGGGCGCTGCGCCATCCGGAGGCCTTCCCGGTCGAGGTCGCGACGGCGCCGTACGAGCGCCTTCTGCGCGTTCCGGGCATCGGCATGCGCTCGGCGCAGCGCCTTTGCTCGACGCGGCGTTTTGCGGCCCTGCGCCTGGAGGACCTTACCCGTCTCGGCGTCGTCCTGCGGCGGGCGCAGTTCTTCCTGACCGTCAATGGGCGCTGCCCAGCCGCCGGCGCCATGACGCCGCAGCGCCTGCGGCACTGCCTGATCTCGGGCGACAGCGCCCGCTCGCCCTGGTGGCAGCCGGACCTCTTCGCCTGGCGTGACGCCCAGGCCGCTCCGGAGGCCTGCGCATGTCCCTGAGCTCCTACCGCTATGACGGCTCCTTCGAGGGCCTCCTGAGCGCCTTTGCCGAGGCCCGTCTCGAGGACGCCGCGGGGCCGGCGTTCAGTCCGGCGTCGGCGGCGGAGGGCGGCCTTCTCTGGGCGGCGCGCGAGGTCCCGTTGCGCCCGGCGACAGCCGCGGCCCTGTGGCGCGACCTCGTCAGTGCCGGCGGCGCGGAGGCCGGGCGGACCCTGACTTCGGCCTGGCTGGCCGAGGAGTCCGCCCTGGAGGGGGCGCTGTACGAGTACTGCTGTCTGACCCTGGAGCGCCGGCAATGCCTCGACGCCTGGGCGGCCCAGCCGGCCATCCGCGCCGTCCTCGCCGCGGCCCGTCGTGTCGGCCACGAGGTGCACCGCTTCCAGGGCATCCTGCGCTTTGCCGAGACGCAGAGCGGCTGGTACTACGCCGCCTGCGAGCCGGATCACAACATCATCGCGCTCCTGGCACCGCACTTCGTCGGCCGTCTTGGCGACCAGCGCTGGGCCATCCACGACCGCCGCCGCGACCTGGTGGTCTGCTGGGACGGCCAGGAACTCCGCCCGGGCCGCGCCCCGGCCGCGCCCCCGGCCGGCGCCGCGGCCGGCCCGGCCCTCTCCGAGGCCGAGGTCGCCACGCAGTCGCAGTGGCGGCGCTACCACCGGCACATCGCCATCGACAGCCGCCGGAATCCGCGCCTGCAGCGCCGCTGCCTGCCGCGGCGCTACTGGCCCTACCTCACCGAGATGCAGGGCTGACGGGCCCTGCGCCACGGGCACTGGGTTGCTCCGGGAAGGGTGATGCGACCACGAAAGGCACGAAAGACACGAACGGAGGAGGGGAGGAGAGGTCTCTCGCCAGGATCGCAGTGAGGATGGCCTGAGGGATAGGAGATCTCCAGACCGGTCGCGAGCGGCGCCACGGCAGCGGGCGGCGCGCCGCCGCCCGAGCCCGCCCGACCGGCTCCCTGAGCCCGCAGGGCTGTCTGGAGGTCCGGTTCTGGCACCCTTCCAGGGTGCGTGGTTCGCGGGTTCGCGTTTCCGGGGGTCGGGCTCTCGCGCGACCCCCGGCTGCGATCGGGCACCCCTTTCATGGTCGCCAGGTGTGGCGACGGCGCATCGCGGGCTCTACCGCCTGGAGACCCGGCTGCGATCTGGCACCCTTTCAGGGTGGCCAGGTGGGCGCTGACGCGAGCGTCGATCGGCTTTGTGCGCCCCGCGGCCTGGCTGGCGCTCCGGGCAAACGCCGCTACATTGAACGACTTGCGCCGGGCCTTTTGCGCCGCGGCGCCGGTACCGCCGTCCATGCGGTCCGTTGTGCGGGCGGGTCAGTGTCAGGAGAGCGTGTGCGATGAGCGAGCAGACGATGGCCAAGGCCTACATTCCGGCCGAGGTCGAGAAGGCCTGGTACGCGGAGTGGGAGAAGCGCGGGTACTTCCGGGCTGACGTAGGCTCGGACAGGAAGCCGTTCACCATCGTCATTCCCCCGCCGAACGTCACCGGCATGCTCACCCTCGGGCACGTCCTGAACAACACCCTCCAGGACATCCTCATCCGCTGGGAGAAGATGCGCGGTCGCGAGGCCTGCTGGGTGCCGGGCACCGACCACGCCGGTATCGCCACCCAGGCGAAGGTCGAGAAGCTCCTCAAGGACACCGAGAACCTCAGCCGCTACGACCTCGGCCGTGAGGCCTTCCTCGAGCGCGTCTGGCAGTGGAAGGAGCAGTACGGCGGCAAGATCATCCAGCAGCTCCGGACCATCGGCACCGCCTGCGACTGGGAGCGCCAGCGCTTCACCCTCGACCCGAAGCTCACCGAGGCCGTCCAGGAGGTCTTCGTACGCCTCTATGAGAAGGGCCTGATCTACAAGGGCCACCGCATCATCAACTGGTGCCCGAAGAGCCGCACCGCCCTCTCGGATGAAGAGGTGATCTACAAGGAAGAGCGCGGCAAGCTCTGGCACTTCCGCTATCCCTACGCCGATGGCAGCGGCCATGTCGTGGTGGCGACCACGCGGCCCGAGACCATGCTTGGCGATACGGCCGTGGCGGTGCACCCGGAGGACCCGCGCTACCGCGACCGCATCGGCCAGACGGTCATCCTGCCGATCGTCAACCGCGCCATCCCGATCGTGGCGGATACCTTCGTCGACCCGGCCTTCGGCACCGGCGCCGTCAAGGTCACCCCGGCCCACGACCCGAACGACTACGAGTGCGGCCTGCGGCACAAGCTGCCGATGCTCAACGTCATGAACGACGACGGCACCATGAATGCGGCTGCCGGCGCCGACTTCGACGGCATGGACCGCTATGCCTGCCGCAAGGCGGTCGTGGCGCGTATGGAGGCCCTCGGTCTGGTGGCGGCGATCGAGGAGCACGTGCACCAGGTCGGCTACAGCGAGCGTGGCGATGTGGCGGTCGAGCCGCGGCTGTCCGAGCAGTGGTTCGTGCGCATGCAGGCCCTGGCCGCGCCGGCCATCGCCGCCGTGCGCGACGGCCGTATCCGCTTCCATCCGCATCGCTGGACCAAGGTCTACATGCACTGGATGGAGAACATCCGCGACTGGTGCATCTCGCGTCAGCTCTGGTGGGGCCACCGCATTCCGGCCTACACCTGCACAGGCTGTGGCGAGACGGTGGTGGCGCGGGCCGAGCCCGGGGCCTGCCCGAAGTGCCAGGCGCGCTCCTGGCGGCAGGACGACGACGTCCTCGACACCTGGTTCAGCTCGTGGCTGTGGCCCTTCAGCGTCTTTGGCTGGCCCGAGAAGACCCCGGAGCTGTCGCGTTTCTACCCCACCGACACCCTGGTCACCGGCCCGGATATCATCTTCTTCTGGGTGGCGCGCATGATCATGGCGGGCCTGGAGTTCATGGGCGACGTGCCCTTCCGCGATGTCTACTTCACCAGCATCATCCGCGACGACAGCGGCCGCAAGATGTCGAAGAGCCTGAACAACTCGCCGGATCCGATTGACGTGGTGGACACCTACGGGGCCGACGCCCTGCGCTTCACCATCATCTACATCGCGCCGGTGGGCCAGGATATCCGCTACAGCAACGAGAAGTGCGAGCTCGGCCGCAACTTCGCCAACAAGATCTGGAATGCGGTGCGCTTCCGGCTGCGGCAGGGCCCCCTGAGCCCGGACTGGGACAGCCTGCGCGGCCTGCAGGCCGCCGACCTGCGCCCCGACGACCGCTGGATCCTGGCGCGCCTCAACAGCACCGTGCGGGCCGTCACGCGCGGCCTGGAGGGCTTCCGCTTCAACGACGTCACGCGGGTGCTCTACGAGTTCATGTGGAATGAGTTCTGCGATTGGTACCTGGAGTCCGCCAAGGCGGTCTTCAGCAGCGAGGACGAGGCCCTGCGGGCGCGCACCCTGCGCGTCTTCGACCATGTCATGGGCGTCTTCCTGCGCCTGCTGCATCCGGTGATGCCCTTTGTCACGGAGGAGCTCTATCACCAGATGGGCTATGTCGAGGCGGCCGAGTCGATCATGCAGGCCGCCTGGCCGAAGGCCTTCGACGCGCGGGTGGCCCGCCGTCTGGGCGCGACCGAGTCGACGGTGGCGCTGGTGACGGCCCGCTGTGAGCTGATTCGCAGTGTGCGCAACGTCCGGGCGCAGTACCTGATTCCGGACGGCCGCCGCATCGCGGTGGTGATTGTGCCGGTGAACGACGAGACGGCGGCCTTTCTGCGTGAGGACACCCTCTCGTTGCAGAGCCTGCTCTACGCCTCCGGCATCGAGATCCGCTCGGCCTATCAGGCTGACGGCCCCTGCGGCGTCGCGGTCAGCGACCTCGGCACCGCGTATATACCCCTGGCCGGCGTCATCGACCTTGAGGCCGAGCGGGCCCGCCTGCGCAAGCAGGAGGCCGAGGCCACCGGCTTCCTCACCGCCTGCCAGAAGAAACTCGCCAACGAGGGCTTCGTCAGCCGCGCCCCGCGTGAGGTCGTCGAGCGCGAGCGCGAACGCCTCGGTGAGATCGAGGAACGCCTCGGTCGAATCCGTGAACAGTTGGCGGCACTGAGCTGAGCGCGGGAACGTCCGCGGCGGCGCCGTGTCCACACACGGCACAGCCCGAAGCCAGAGACAGCCGGCCGTGCATGGCATGGCCGATGACGAGTGATACAGCGCCTGCACCAGGCACCAGCGAAAGGCGATGAGACATGGAAGAGCAGATCCGCAAAGTCCTCGAAGAGCTCCGCGGCCACCTGCAGGCCGATGGCGGTGATGTGGACGTGGTCTCGATCGAGGGCACCAAGGTGACCCTCAAGCTCAAGGGCGCCTGCGGCTGCTGCCCGCACGCCCAGATGACCCTCAAGAACGGCATCGAGCGCATCCTCCGCGAGCAGGTCAGCAAGGACATCGTGGTGGAACGCGCGTGAACGCCCCTGGAGGTCCACAGCGCATGAAGCACACCATCTCCGTGCTGGTCCAGAACCGCTTCGGGGTGCTGGCCCGCATCGCCGGGCTGTTCAGCGGTCGCGGCTTCAACATCGACAGCCTGAACGTCAACCCGACGCACGACGAGAGCCTGTCGCGCATGACCATCGTCACCCATGGCGATGACGCGGTCATCGAGCAGGTCGAGAAACAGCTCAAGCGTCTGGTCGAGGTGGTGAAGGTCACCGACCTGACCGGCAGCGGTTTCGTCTCGCGCGAGCTGATGCTGATCAAGGTGCGCACCACCGGCGGCAATCGCAACGACATCATCCAGATCGCCAGTATCTTCAAGGCGAATGTGGTCAACGTCGAGCACGAGTCGCTGGTGATCGAGGTGACCGGCCCGGACGAGAAGCTCGACGCCTTCGTCGAGCTGATGGAGGCTTTCGGCATCATCGAGCTGGCACGCACGGGCCGCGTCGCCCTGGTGCGCTCGTCCGAAGCCACCGAGAACCTCGAGACTCAGGACACCTGAGGCGGCACCGGTCGGTCGAGGTGGTGTGGTGGCGCGCGGCCATAGGTCATGGCGCCTGTCCGCAGGCGGCTCCCTCGGCCGCGCGCTGCGCGTCCGGGGCAGCGCGCCGCTGCAGCCGGCTCACCGGCTGCCCGGGAAACGACCGGCGTGGCGCGCCGGAAAGGCCGCCACGGGACATTGTCTGCCGAGGCCTCCCCGTCAGAGCGCCGGACCGAACCGGCAGCGTGCCGCGCGCCTTCAGGCCGCGGCGGCCACCGGGGTCGCGCCGGGCTGAAACCGCGGCGCCCGCGTCCGCGTCAGCGCGGCACTCTGACCCGGAGGAGGCGGCCGCACCCCACCGCGATCTTCCACACGCGCCGCTCTGCCTCGACAGAGGCACCGCAATGCCAGGGCGGCGGTGCTTGTCCGGGCCCGGCCCGGCGGCTATCTTCGTGACTGCGGCCCGCGGGCCTGGTGGCCCGTCGGCCGCAGCGCGAGGAGAGTACTATGCCGTGCATCGAACGCCGCCTGCCCAGCGCCGGTGTCCTTCGCCTCGACTTCCTCGACGAGCGTGTCGTGCGCGTCCGCCTCGACCCGGCCGGGGAGTTCACCGACACCGGCCTTGATCGCTATGGCTTCATCCTGCCACCGAGCGGCGAGCGCCCGGCGCTCAGCCTCAGCGGTGGCGACAGCGCCGGCCGGG
Source organism: Verrucomicrobiota bacterium (assembly GCA_019136035.1). GTDB lineage: Bacteria > Verrucomicrobiota > Lentisphaeria > Oligosphaerales > JAFGRS01 > JAGVUW01. The sequence goes on from JAGVUW010000553.1 coordinate 24,464, forward strand.
CCGCGACGGCGGCGATGGCGGTGACCTGGGGCGGCGACGGCGTCCTCCTCGAGGTCCACGACGCCGACGGGCGGCCGCGGCTGCGCCTCCAGAGCGCCACCCTCGCCAGCGTCGGCGCCGAGGTCGTCCTCGGCGTGGAGCCTGATGAGGACTGGGTCGGCTTCGGCGACCAGACCCGCGACCGGCTCTACCACCGCGGGCAGGTGGCCGACTGCCACGTCCGCAACGTCACCTCGTACATCCCGGTGCCGTTCTTCATGAGCACCGCCGGCTACGGCGTCGTGGTCAACACGACGCGCCGCGTCGTCTTCGACCTGGCCCGGCGCGACCCCGCCGCCCTGAGCTGGCGCGACGGCCGCCGGGCCATCGACTTCTACGTCCTGATTGCGGACAGCTTCCGCGAGCTCCTCGATCTCTACACACGCCTCACCGGCCGGCCGAAACTGCCGCCGGAGTGGTCCTTCGGCCTCTGGTACATCTGCCGGACTCAGGCCAACGACTACGAGGCCGTCAACGACGCGGTGAACTTCCGCCGCGAGGGCATACCCTGCGACGTCATCGGCCTCGAGCCCGGCTGGATGCAGACGAACTACGACGGCTCCCTCAAGAAGGACTGGAGCCGCGAGCGCTTCCCGATACCGCCGTACTGCCTGAACGGCCCGCACAACTTCACCAATGCCCTGCGCCGTATGGGCTTCCACCTCGAGCTGTGGCTCTGCTGCGACTACGACCTCTCGTACGAGGCCGAACGCCGCATCGGCCAGCCCACGCCGAGCGACGAGCAGGCCCGCACCGCCACCTTCTTCCAGCCCGACGCCGAACACGACGAGCACTTCAGCGCGCCGCGCCGCGCCGATACCCTCACTCGACCCGAGGAGCCGTGGTTCCAGCACCTCCGGCGCTTCGTCGACCAGGGCGCCGAGTTCTTCAAGATGGATGGCGCCTACCAGGTCCTCGATCACCCCGACCGCCTCTGGGGTAATGGCATGAGCGACGGCGAGATGCATAACCTCTACCCACTCCTCTACGCCCGTCAGATGGTCGAGGGCTACGAGGCGCATACCGGCCGGCGTGGACTGGCCTTCACGCCCTGCGGCTGGGTTGGCTTCCAGGCCTGGGCCGGGACCTGGACCGGCGATACCGGTGGCGGCCGCAAGACCCTCGGCGCCATGCTCAACACCGCCCTGGTCGGGCATAGCTGGTGCACCAACGACATGGAGGTCACTCAGAAAGAGGCCCTCCACGTCGGCTACCTCCTGCCCTGGGCGCAGATCAACAGTTGGAACTACTTCCGGATGCCGTGGGTGCAGGGCCAGGACCTCCTCGAGTCGCACCGCTTCTACGCCCGTCTGCGCGCCCAACTGATTCCCTACCTGTACGCCTGGGCCTGGCAGGCCACCCGCACCGGCTTCCCGCTGATCGCACCGCTGACCCTGGAGGCCTGCCGCGAGATCCTGACGCAGTACCTCCTCGGTCGCGACCTGATGGTCTGCGCCTTCGACCACGAGGCGACCTTCCCGACGGGCCGCTGGGCGGACTTCTGGACCGGCGCGGTGGTGTCCGGCCCGGGCCGCCACGCCATCGACTGGCCGCATCACTGCGGCGGCGGCCTCTTCCTGCGCGAGGGGGCCATTGTGCCGATGGGGCCGGTCATGCAGTACCGCGGCGAACGCCCGCTGGACGAGGTCGAACTGCGGGTCTTCCCCGGGCCGCGCCCGTCGGCGTTCAGCCTCTACGAGGACGACGGCACCACCCTGGCCTGCCGTGATGGCGCCTTCGCCACCACGCTGATCACGATGACCGCCGGCGCCGAGGGCGTCGCCATCGAGATCGGCGAACGCCAGGGCGCCTTCGCGGGCATGACGCCGACGCGGCGCTGGTCGCTGCGCGTGGCCGATCAGGCTGCCCGGCCAAGGGCGGTGACGGTGAATGGCCAGGAGCTGCCGCCGACGGCGTGGTCGCACGACCCGGCCCGCGCCGAGCTCGTCATCACCGACCTCCCGGCAACGGCCCGCATCGCCATCCGGCGCTGAGCTGGGACTCGCAAAGGGAGGAGGGGATTCCACCGCAGAGGACGCCGAGGGACGCAGAGGGGGGAGGGCCGTAAGACGCCCGACGGACGCGCGGGGTCAGTCCTCATAATTGCATTTAGCGCCCGCCGGAGCGCTTGACACGAAAGGGGTTTGGCCAGGGCGGCGCTCCGGGTTGCCTTACGTCGGACGCGCCCCGGGGCGCCGCAGGCTGGTTGCGGATAAATGCAATTACAAGGACTGACCCCAAAGGGGACTATACGGGAGAATCACGGCGACGCCGTGGCTCTCCCCAGGGCGCTCTCGATGCCGGCCAGCTCTGCGGCGGTCAGGGCCGGCGCCGCCGCGGCGGCGGCGTTCTCGCGCATGTGCTCGAGGCTCTTCGAGCCGGCGATCACCGTCGAGACGCCGGGGAAGGCCAGCGGGAACTGCAGGCAGGCCTGCGCCTGCGTGCGGCCGGGCCGGACCAGGAAGGCCAGGCGGCGGGCGGTCTCGGCACGCGCCGCCTTGGACTCCGCCGACTGCCAACTGCGGCGGTCCTGGGCGCTGAAGGCGGTCCCGGCGTCGATGGCGCCGGTCAGGAAGCCGGCGCCGAAGGCGCAGCGGGCGACGATGCCAATCCCGGCGGCCGCGGCGGCCGGCAGCAGGGCCGCCGTCACCGCGACGTCCGTCAGGCTGAGGCTGACCTGGAAGACGTCGATGCCGCCGCGCCCGACCAGGTCCAGGCCCATTGCCGGCGGGCCCAGGGAGACGCCGACCAGGCGGGCCTTGCCGTCGCGGCGGATCTGCGCCAGGGCCTCCAGGCACTCGCCGGCGGCGATGTCGGCCGCGGACGGTCCGTGCAGGAGGTAGACATCGACGCGGTCCGTACGCAGGCGCCGCAGGCTCGCCTCGAGCTGCTGCAGGAGGTGCGCCTTGGAGAAGTCCTTGTAGTTGGTGCCGTCGGGGCGGAAGCCCTCGCCGCCCTTGGTTTCGATGATCCAGTCGTCACGCCGGTGTCCCTCGAGGGCGCGTCCGACGACCTCTTCGCTGTGGCCATTGCCATAGCCGGCGGCGGTGTCGAGGAAGTTGATGCCGAGGTCGCTGCAGGCGTGGATCAGCCGGACCGACTCGTCGTCATCGACCTCGCCCCAGCCATGTGAGATCCAGCCGAGGCTCTCGAAGTGCGCCCGCAGCGGCCCGCCGATCTCCCAGGCACCGAAACCGATTTCGGAAACACGCAGGCCGGTCCTGCCCAGATCGCGATAGCGCATCGACAGGTGCTCCTCTTGTTGCCGTGCCTCGCCGGACGCGGCCGGTCACTCGACCATGATATCGCGGTGGCTGCCGCCGGACGGGATCATCGGCAGGACGTGCTCCTGGTACTCGACATGCACGTCGAGCAGGTAAGGGCCGTCGTGCGCCAGCATCTCGCGGATGGCCGGCTCGAGCTCCGCCTGCGTCCAGACATCCCGCGCGGCGATGTTATACCCGGCCGCGATCATCGGGAAGTTCGGGTACGGCCGGTCGGCCTTGTCGCTGCGCAGCACTGTGTTGCCGCGGCGGCTGTGGTAGAAGCGGTCCTCCCACTGCGCCACCATGCCCAGGTGCTGGTTGTTCAGGATCAGCATCTTGACCGGGACGTCTTCGCAGTAGACCGTGCCGAGTTCCTGGATGTTCATCTGGAAGCTGCCGTCACCGTCGATGAGGATGACGGTGTCGCCGGGCCGGGCGATCTTGGCGCCGATGGCCGAGGGCAGCCCGAAGCCCATGGTGCCCAGGCCGCCCGAGGTCAGGAGCTGGCGTGGGCGCTCGAAGGTGTAGAACTGCGCCGCCCACATCTGGTGCTGGCCCACGCCCGTGACGATCGTCGCCTTGCCTTCGGTGATGCGGCAGAGGGCGTCGACCACCGCCTGCGGCAGGATCGCGTCGCGCTGGCGGTAGCTCAAGGGATGCTCGCGCTTCCAGGTGCGGATCTGCTCATGCCAGGCGGCGTAGTCCTGGTAGATCGGCTCCGCCATCAGCTTGCTCAGCAGGCTGCGCGCGTCGCAGACGATGCCGATGTCGGCACGCTTGTTCTTGTTGATCTCCGACGCGTCGATGTCGGCATGCACAATCGTCGCGCCGGTCGCGAAGGTCGCCACGTTGCCGGTGACGCGGTCGTCGTAGCGCACCCCGACGCCGATGAGCAGGTCGCACTCGTTAAGGGCGTAGCTGGCGTAGTAGGTGCCGTGCATGCCGGGCCACTTCAGACTCAGCGGGTGGCGCTCCGGGAAGGCGCCGACGCCCATCAGGCTGGTCACCACCGGCAGGTTGTAGCTCTCGGCCACCTGCAGGAGCTCCTTCTCCGCGCCGCTGGCAATGACGCCGCCGCCGACGTACAGACAGGGGCGCTCTGACGCCCGTATCGCCGCCCGCAGACGCGCCACGTCCGCGTCGGGGGCCTCGCTGCGCAGCGCGTACGAGAGCGGACACGGCCCTTCCGGGTAGCGCGGCACGATGAGCTTCTGCTGGACGTCCTTCGGGATGTCCACCACCACCGGACCCGGCCGGCCGGAGCCGGCCAGGAAGAAGGCCTCGGCCAGGACCTCCGGGAGCTCCTCCGGCTTCAGCACCAGGTAGCTGTGCTTGACGATCGGCCGCGTGATGCCGATGATGTCCGTCTCCTGGAAGGCATTCTTGCCGATGAAGTGCTGCGAGACCTGGCCGGTGATCACCAGCAACGGGACCGAGTCCATGTAGGCGTCGGCGATGCCGGTGACCAGGTTGGTGGCGCCGGGGCCGCTGGTGGCCATGCAGACGCCGGTCCGGCCGGTAGCGCGCGCGTAGCCGGCCGCCGCGAAGGCGCCGCCCTGCTCGTGACGCGGCAGGACCACTCGGATCGAGGAGTCGCGCAGGGCCTGGTGCAGCTCGATCGAGGCACCGCCCGGATAGGCGAAGAGCACCTCGACGCCGTGCTGCTCCAGACACCGCACCACCACCTCAGCGCCCTTGATCGCGGTCGTCGAACGAGCCGACCGTCTGCTCGCTGTCTTTGCCTCGGCCATGGTCCCAGTCCTCAGTGTTGATCGCGCTGCCCTGCCTCTACCACCCCCACCGGCGCGGGCGCGTATATAAAAACGCCCTCGCCGTCATCTCGGCGGCGAGGGCGCTGTCTGGTTCGTACCTCGGGGGCCTTCGGGTCCGCGGCGACCTCTCAGTCACTGCGACAGGAGACCCCGACAGCGGC
>JAGVUW010000399.1 GCA_019136035.1 Verrucomicrobiota bacterium
GCAGGCGCTCGCGCGCCCGCGACGGCACCACCAGGCCGCCCTCCAGAAGCGCGCTCAGGCGGCTGTGCACCGCGTCGAGCTGCACCAGACGCAGACGCGTCGGGCTGTCACGCAACAGCAGAACACGCTCGTCACCCCGGCTCGGCGGCGCGAGCGTCAGCTCTAGGACCTCGCCACGCTCGCGAACCACCAGCTCCGGCTCGCCGCGCACCAGCTCCAGACGCAGACGCGGGTTGTCCTCCCAGAAGAGCAGCGGGTGGCCCACCATCTCGGGCAGCGCGACCTCGGCGCGAATCTCGTAGGTCACCTGCTCCGGCTGCCAACGGTCAGAACGGACCGCAATCGCCGCGCAGATGCGGTGGTCCTGCTCGGTCAGGCAGTCCGGCCGACCGGCCAGGGTGTGCAGCTCGGACAGCGCCACCGAGCGGCCACGCGTCCAGGTGCCCTTGGCCGAGCGGTGCTGCTCGGCCGGCCGAAGCTGCACCGGCTCGCCCTCACGTTCGCCCGGTTTCACAAACCACACCAGACGCCGCTCGACCTCCGAAGACTCCTCCGCCAACGGCTCCTGGCCCAGCGCCGCCAGCGCCTCCAGGGTGCGCTCCCAGGGCTCGCCCAGCGTCAGCGTGCCGACCAGGCCGACCGTGCCGGTGCGCTCCCGGAAGGCCTGCGCCTGCTCGCGCGCCACGGCGTGCCCCCCGAGATGCGTCAGCAACGCCGCCGCCTCGCTTGCCGCCCAGGCGAAACCCGCCTCATCACAGCGCCGCCAGAGGGCCTCCACCGACGCGGCCGCGCCGGCCTCCGGCGAGGCCATCAGCCGGCAGCACTGCTCGAGCAGCACCAGGGCGTCCGGACCGCCGACACCCTCGACCGGCGGCGCCGGCTCGGCAGCGGCCACCGCCGACACCTCAGGCAGATCCGCCAGATCCCCGGAGGCAACCATCGCCAACTCGCGCAAGGCCCCGCAGACGCCCCGCCACAGCGGCTCGGACGCCGCCGCCAGGGGGAGGTACTGGCGCAGGCGCTCGAGGTGAGCCTCGGAACCGGAACGCAACAGCGCCAGGAGGTGGAACAGCCCGCCGTAGCTGCGGAAATAGCAGTCGGCCTTGGTCTGCTCCCGACGCAGGTCGTGCAGACCCGACTCGAACAGGGCGATCGCGCCGTCGGTGTCGCCTCGCAGGAAGGCCATCCACGCCTGCCGTACCGACAGCGCCGGGCCCTCGACCTCGCTCAGCACCGTCGAGGCATCCTCGAAACGGCCCTGCAGGATGTACAGGTCGGCCTGGAATACCCGCACCGCCGGCGGCACCCGCAGGCCGTCGTGCTCCAGGCAGTGCAGGAGCTCATCACAGCGCACCAGCCGCAACGCCGACCACGACAGCATCTCGCCGGCGGCGGCAGCCCGAATCGGCGCCGCCAGACTCAGGAACCAGTCGCGGTCGAAGGGATGCGCACAGATCGCCACCAGCGGCGGCTCACGCACGCCGTCCGCCGGGAACTGCCGGCTCATCTCCCACAGGGCCTGCTGAAGGCCTCGGCTGTCCTGACGGTAGAAGGCGATGCGCACCTCGCGCAGGCCCTGCTCCCAGGTGCGGAAGGTCGCCATCCGGTTCCACGCCACCGCCACCGGCAGCACACGCTTGACCGCCCGCGCCATCGCCTCGAAGCTGCCGTCGGCAACCGCGGCGCGGGTCAGCACCTCCCGGCACTCCGGCAGACACCGCAGACCCGCCTCCGTGACCTCGACCTGGCCGTCCTTCATCAGAACCGCCAGCGCCGCCTCGAAAGCGCCGTCCGCCACCGCCCCGCCGCTCTGCGCCAGGCCGTCCCGAAGCACCTCCGCCGGAACTGGCTCACAGAGAATGCTCAGCAGACGCAGGAGGCGCGGCGCCAGGTCAGCACCGGCCGACGACGACTCGGAACCGGCGCGGCCGGTAGAACGACCCGGCCGACGACGGTCCGGAATGGCATTGCGGTCAAGCATGAAGAGGACGACCTCACCTCGCCCCGCAACCCACGGGGCGAACCGCTTACCCTAGTGCCCCCCCGGACGCTGTCAACGCCAAAGCCACCGCGAACGCCGCCCCGAGAGTGGTACCGCCGCCTCGGCTGGGGCCACGGCGGCCCGCCGGCCGTGGCCCCCGTCAGACCCGTCTGACCCGTCCGACCCGTCTGACCTGTCTGACCCGTCTGACCCGTCTGACCGATCCGTCTGATCCGACCGATCTCCTCCCCCTCGCCCCCGCGCCTTATCGGCCCCGCCCCCTCCCCCATCCGTGTTCATCCGCGTTCATCCGTGGTTCTCCCCTCCCTCCCCCTTCCCCATCCCCTTCCCCGCCTTGCCCGCGGCGCCGACGCGGGGTATATAGGAGACAGGCGCCCACGGGGCGCGTCACGACCGCAACCGGACGCCACGGACCATGCCTCAGCCCTTCTCACTGCTGATCAAGCCGACGTCGGCTGACTGCAACCTGCGGTGCGCCTACTGCTTCTACCTCGACCACACCGGCTTCTACCCGGAGGACGCCCGCCATCGCATGAGCGACGAGGTCCTGGCCCGCCTCGTGCAGTCCTACATGGCCACCGACCAGCCGAGCTACCAATTCGGCTGGCAGGGCGGCGAGCCGACCCTCCTCGGCGTCGATTTCTTCCGCCGCGCCGTTCAGTACCAGCAGCGCTTCGGGCGCGCCGGCGCCAGCGTCGCCAACGGCCTCCAGACCAACGCCACCCTCATCACCGACGACCTCGCCGCCCTCCTCGCCGAGTACCACTTCCTCGCCGGCGTCAGCCTCGACGGCCCCAGCGACCTCCACGACCGCTACCGCCTGAACCCCGCTGGACATGGCTCCCACGCCGCCGTCCTGGCCGGCATTCGCCGCCTCGAGGCGGCCCGCGCCGAGTTCAACATCCTGACCCTCGTCAGCGCCGCCAACATCCGCCACCCCGCCACCGTCTACCACTACCTCTGCGACCACGGCTGGCTCTACCACCAGTACATCCCCTGCGTCGAACCCGACGACCAGCGCCGCCTGCGGCCCTTCTCGATCGGCGCCGCCGAGTGGGGCGAGTTCCTCTGCCGGCTCTTCGACCTGTGGTACGCCGCCGACACCCGCCGCGTCTCCATTCGCCTCTTCGACTCGGTCCTGGCCCTCCTCGTCGACCAGGCGCGCACCATCTGCCCCTTCGGCTCGAACTGCTGCCAGTACTTCGTCGTCGAGTACAACGGCGACGTCTACCCCTGCGACTTCTTCGTCGAACGGCCCCTCCTCCTCGGCAATGTCACCCGCGACCCCTGGGAGAGCCTCCAGGCCTCGCCGGTCTACGCCGCCTTCGGCGCCCGCAAGGCGCAGTGGCACCCGTCCTGCCAGGCCTGCCCGTGGCTCTGGATCTGCCAGGGCGACTGCCCCAAACACCGCCTCTGCGCCGCCGGCGGCGACCCGCGACAGCTCAGCCAGCTCTGCGCCGGGTGGCGGATGTTCTACGAACACACCATGCCGCGCTTCCGCGACCTGGCCGCCGCCATCACCAGCGACCGCCAGCGCGCCGCCGCGCGGCCCCCGCGTACACCCGGACGGCCACCCGGCCGCAATGACCCGTGCCCCTGCGGCAGCGGCCGCAAGTTCAAACACTGCTGCGGACCATGACCGCGGACCGGACCCCGCGAAGGAGCCGGCTGTGATGCCACCCACGCGACCGGCAGTCATCCTCGCCGCCATCGCGGCCGCCATGCTCTGCCTCGCCGCCCTGCCCGGCAGCCTGACCTGGCGGCGCTGGCGTCAGCACGCCCGCGCCGAGAGCTTCGACGACCTCATCGAGACCACCGCCCGACGCCACGGCCTCGCGCCCGCCCTCGTCAAGGCCGTCGTCTGGAAGGAGAGCCGCTTCCAGATCTTCTGCGTCGGCCGCGCCAACGAGATGGGCCTCATGCAGATCACCGAGGGCGCCGTCAAAGACTGGAGCGACACCCGCGGCATCACGCCCCCCTCGCGCTGCCTCTGCTTCGACCCCGGCCTGAACCTCGAGATCGGGACCTGGTACCTCGCCCGTGCCATGCGTGCCTGGAAGGACTACCGCAGCGCCGACGTCCTCGCCCTCGCCGAGTACAACGCCGGCGGTTCACGCGCCCGCGCCTGGGCGCCGTCGAACCCACAGCAGGAACTCGCGGTCTCACAGATTAGTTTTCCGAGCACGCGTCATTATATTGTTGAGATCAAGAGCAAATGGCATGACTTTGAACAGGCAAGACAATCGCTTCAGTGAACGGCGCCTCTCCGCCCTGGTGACCCTGCTGCAGGAC
>JAGVUW010000220.1 GCA_019136035.1 Verrucomicrobiota bacterium
AAGTCGTAGGCGCTCCAGCAGACCCGCACCTCGCCATCGGCGAACTGATGGAAGCCCGGGTTCTGGTGGTAGTCCGCGCCGATGCCGCCGCGGATGAACGAGAAGACCTCGAGCTTCCCCGGCGTGTAGGCCAGCGGCGCAATCCGCGCGATCTTCATGGGTGTTACCCTCGGGGGCCGCCGTCGAGCGGCTCAATGCCACATCCTGCCGACGGTGTTGCTCGTTGACGGATGCTCCGCTCTTCCTGGGCCGCGCGCTTGCGCTGCTGCCATCTCCTCAGTCGTCGATTGCCGCGGCGTCTTTCAGGGAGATGGGGGGATGCTTTTGGACCTCGATGGCGCTCGTCCGCTGACGGTCCTTCGGCCTGAAGGCGTCGACCAGCGGCATCGTCACATCGACGAGCTCGGCGTTGGGGTACTTCGCCAGGGCGTCCTTGTCCCACTTGGAGAGGATCGCCTCGACGCCGGCGGCCTTGGCGATGCCCGGCATCTGGTCTGCGATGTGGGCGAGGATCGCGTCGACGGGGGCGGTGCTGAAGCCCTGCTGGTGCAGCAGGGCCTGCTGGGCCTTGCCCTTCGCCTCCAACTCGGCCACCCGCGCTGTGTCGCCCGCGGCCTTCGCCTTCTCGTGCTCTGCCCTGAGCTCGGCCAGGGCCTTGCCGTCTGTGGCCATGTAGACCTCAGAACCGACGAAGGTCACCGCGATGGCCCGCGAGTCGTACACGCCCACACGCGCCGGCGCGCCGGCGGGCGCCCCCGCCGGCGGGACACGCGCCGGCTGAGCGCACGACACCACGAGGGCCACGCATCCGAGGCAGGCCAAACGCAGCGACGTTCTCATCCTCCCGTCCTCCTGCTCCTGACCGCGCCCCGCCTCGACCCCGCCGGTGGCGGGGCCATGGGGGCGCATGACAAGATAACACGCCGCAGTGCCTCGTGGCCAGCGTCAGAGGGTCTCGAGTCCGATGCGCGCGGCCATCCGGTCAAAGTCCGAGTCGTGGTGAATCAGCGGGAATCCTCGCGCGGCACAGAAGGTGCCGATGAGCACGTCGATCGTCTTCCTGACGGTAACGCCCTCTGCCCTTGAGTCCTCGCAGCTTCTGCTGGCTAAGGCCAGGCTTTGCACACAGGCCGGCCTTGAGTGAGGCCACGGCTTCCCCGTCAGGCGTTGTGCGCGGCGTCCGGCCAGGCCGTCACCCGGGGGCCATGGCTGTCTGAAAGTCCGGTTCTGGCACCCCTTCAGGGTGCGTGGTGTGCGGGTTCGCGGTTCCGGGGGTCGTGCTCTCGCGCGACCCCCGGCTACGATCTGGCACCCCTTCAGGGTGACCAGGTGAGCGCTGAGGCGACCTTCGATCAGCCCTGTGCGGGGGTGCGCGGCGGTTGCCCGGGGGGCGCCGCCGGGGTATGTTACCGGACGCGGCTCGGGCGCCCGGGGACGCGCGGGTCGCGACCGCGTCTTCAGCCGGACGCGCCGCGGTTTGCGGCGGTGGATCAGTACGAGCACGGAGGGCATGGCATGGCCGACTACGAGGCAGACGCGCGGCAGGTCCAGAGGGCGCGCGCGGCTGTACGTGCTCTGACCCGGCAGTTGTCGGAGTTTGGTGACGTTCAGGTACTGGTGAGTTACGTGGATTCGCTGGGCAACACGGCCATGATCGCCGATGGCGAGGGCAACTGGCACGCCCGTGTCGGCATGGCCCTGAGCTTCCTGGAACGCAGCAAGGCGAACGACGCGCGGGATATCCCTGCGCCCCCGCCGCCGCCGCGAGCGCAGGGCGACAGCACGGACGCCGGGACGTCCTGGGATGACGACATACCGGACATCGACCTCGATGCCGATCTGTAGTGGTATGCGACGACTCGGGATCATCCTCTGCAGCCTCGCGGCGCTGGCCGCCCTGCGGGCCGACGAAATGGCCCTCGGCAAGACAGCGGTCCAGGGCGTCTTTATGGGCTATGCCAAGGGCCTGTTCGACTTCCAGGCCTGGGACGGGCGGACCCTGCATGAGAAGGCCATCGACGTGCGTTCGGTGACCCTGGACGAGCCGGTCCGGGTGAGACTCGAGACGCGTTCGCGGCCGACTCCCGAGGCGGTGCTCTTCACCGGCTACGACCGCGGGCAGTTCCGCCTGCGCCGAGACGGCCGCGAGGCGGTCGAGCGCGAGAGCCAGGTCCGCCGTCTGAGCGTGGATGTCGCCGCGCAGTCGTTTGCCGACGCCATGGAGCGCGCCGGAGCTGCCCGCGCGGCGGCCGAGACCGCGCCGCCGCCAGAGCGTCTCGAGGACCTCGTGGCGGATGGCGTGGTCACCATCCTGCATCTGCATGACCCCGAGTCGGTGGCCAGCACCCGCCAGGGCCAGCTCTGCCGGCGCCTGGCCGAGGACAGCCGCGGCCGGATGGTCTACCACGGCGTGACCATCACAGGCCTGGATGCGCCGCTGGCGCGGCGGTACGGCCTGACGCGCCTGCCGCAGTTCCGCTTCTACTCGCGCTCCGGTGTCCTGGTCACGACCCTGACCGAGCGCTTCACGCCGGACGACATCGCGGCGGCCATCGACGCCGCCCGCCAGGGCTCCAAGACAGAGGCCAGACCATGAGGCGGCAGATTTGCTGGACAGAACGCGAAGACGATGGCGTCAACCTGGACATCCGGGTGACCATCCACGCCCACGAGGTCAAGTGGCAGTTCCAGCGTGCCGACGCGGAGGCATGGGACTACGACCGTCAGCCCACTCCGGCGCAGTGGGATGGCCTGGAGTTGCGTCTGCGGCAGCGCTATCAACGCGGCCAGATTGGTCTGACCAAGGAGCTTGAATGGGTCCGCAAGGCCAGAACCCTGAGCTGATCGAATTCTACGCCTCGGCTGCACCCGGTACGGAAGAGGCGGTCCGGGACGAACTCAGCGAGTTGGGCTTCCAGCGCGTGCGGCTGAACCGCGGCGGGGTGCCATTCTTCGGGCCCTGGCCCGAGGGCTGGCGCGCCTGCCTGCAGTGCCGCACGGCGCAGCGCGTCATGGCGGTCCTCGGGCGATTCCCGGCGGCCGGCCCGGAGGCGCTCTACGAGGCCGTCCGGGCGGTGGACTGGGCGAACTGCCTAAGCCCGCGGCACACCCTGGCGGTGTCGGCCTTCGTGCAGTCCAGCGCCATCACGCACTCCGGCTTTGCGGCGTTGCGTGTCAAGGATGCCATCGTCGATCAGTTCCGCGATCGCTGCGGCCAGCGCCCGGATGTGGCCCGCGACGAGCCGGACGTGCGCGTCTTTCTCTATCTGAATCAGGACCGGGCCACCCTCTACCTCGACCTCTCCGGGGAGGCGCTCTTCCGCCGCGGCTACCGCCTTGGCGCCGGTGAGGCGCCCTTGAAGGAGACCCTGGCAGCGGCGATTCTGCGCCTCTCCGGGTGGGATCGCGAGCAGGGCCTGGTCGACCCGATGTGCGGCTCGGGGACCTTCCCGATCGAGGCGGCGCTCTGGGCCGGCAATGTCGCCCCGGGGCTCTTCCGCGAGCGCTTCGGCTTCGAGCGCTGGGCCAGCTTCGACGAGAGCGCGGCGGCGACCCTGGCAGACCTGCGCGGCGAGCTGCGGGCGCGCGCGCATGGCCAGCATCCGGGCATCACGGCGATGGACATCGACGAGGCGGTCCTCGAGGGCGCCCGCCGCAACGCCCGCCAGGCCGGCCTGCGCCTGCGCTTCCGCCAGGCGGCGATACGTGACCTCCGGCCCGACGGCGGGCCGCCGCGGCTGCTGGTCGTCAACCCGCCCTACGGCGAGCGCCTCGAGGCCGACCCGCGGCTGTACCAGGAGATGGGGACGGCCCTGTCGCGCCTGAGCGGCTGGCGTCTGGCGGTCCTGGCGGGCAGCCCGCTGATCGAGCGGGCGATGCCGCTGCGGCCGAACCGTCGGCAAGCCCTGCGCAATGGCGACCTGCCCTGCGAACTGCTCCTCTACGACGTGCCCTGATCGCTGTGCCGCCAGAGGCCATGGCGGCCTCTGGAAGCACAGCGATATGGCGGGAGAGCCACGGCTCCGCCGTCGGCTCTCCCGGAGGAGGGCGCTCGGGGGAGGGCGGATGGGCCGCTCTCGCCGGTCCTTGTCTTGCCCCCAATTCTGATCCTCGTCCTCCGACCCTGGGTTGCCGGAAACGACAAGGATAACGACAAGGATGACAGGCGCCCCCTCCGTTCATTGTCGTAATCCTGGTGCCACGGCCGGCTCGCGGGTGTGTCCGGAATGGCCGGTCTGGCTGGCCCCACTGAGGGGCTGAGGTGGGGGTGTTCTTCTTCTGGGGTCTTCTTC
>JAGVUW010000050.1 GCA_019136035.1 Verrucomicrobiota bacterium
TATCCCGCTGTTGCAGACGCTGATCGAGGCGCACGAGTAGGTGACGTGAGCCGAGTGGCGCTTCCCGGGCGCCGGGGGCACCCGTATGAAACATCGCGTTGTGGCGCGCATGGTTCTTGTCGCAGACTTTCAGCCTGCCATGCGGCACGGCCCGATTTCCCAGGGCGTTGCCCTGGGCTGATGAATGATGCCCTTTCAGGGCGCCGGAACGGAGACCTCAGGGGACTCAGGGGACGCCGGGTGGCGCCGTGGACCTACGTGGCCGCAGGGCTGTTTGAAGATCGCGGCGGCGTCACTCGGTCACCCTGGAGGGGTGCCAGATCGTAGCCGGGGGTCGCGCGCAGCCCGACCCCCGGAAACGCGGATTGCACGCCATGCACCCTCCTGTGAAACTCGACCTCGGTCACGCGGGTGGCTCGGCTTGTACGGTTACGTCTGCACGTTCGACTCCTGGGTAAGGGGGGGCATGCGCCTGCGTTGGCGGTGTGGCGTGGCCGCGGGTGCCGCCCGATCTGGAGACCGGACCGCGAGCGTTTCCGCGGGTCTCTGCCTGCGGCGAGTGGTGTTTGTCGGGGTCGCATCTGAGGGCACATCATGACGACGAGGCGTTTCACTCTGATTGAGCTGCTGGTGGTGATTGCGATCATTGCGATCCTGGCGGCGATGCTGCTGCCGGCGCTGGCGCAGGCGCGTGAGAAGGCGCGTCAGTCGAGCTGCCAGAACAACCTGAAGCAGATCGGCCTGGCCTGGGTGATCTACATCGACGACCAGGAGGGCGAGCGCCTGCCGCCCCTGTATCTGATCAACGCCGGCGGCGAGTCTCTCGGCTACTACCACACCCCCGAACTGCTCCATCCGTACACTCAGGACGCCAAGGTGTGGACCTGCCCGTCGAGTATCACCGGACAGGGGGGCTTCGACTGGGGCATCAGTTGCACCTACGGCTACAACCAGAGCCGCTTTGTGAGCATCACGCCGAACTTCGATGCGGGGCTGGCACGGGGGCGGATCGAGAACACCAGCGGCACCATCGTCTTCATCGATGACGAGAACCTCTACGCGGGGCCCTACAGCCCGGCCGTGGCGAGCGGCTTCAACCCGAATCAGGATGTGCTGAACTCGCCGTCGGACTATACCAGCACCCGCGCCAGCAACCGCCACGGCGCCAAGTACAACATCCTCTGGGCCGACGGCCACGTCAGTTCGCCGGGCATGACGAAGTACCGCGACTGGTCCTACGTCGCCGACTGAGGTCTGCGGCCCAGCCGGCCGGGCCGAGGGCATGGCAGCCAGGGTGCCCTCAGGTGGTGCCCGGCGCCGTCCGCGGACCTGGCTTTCCGGCGGTGCAGTGACCCCCTTTGCCCGTGGCGTCTGGGCGGCCGTCCGGTGAGGTCGCCGGGCGATGTCCCGCCGGGGTATTCCGGTTCATCCGGCAACTGCGTACTTCGGGTGAGGACGGGGGGCGTCCGTCTCGCCTCTTCTGGACTCCCCCGGACTGGTCTCGACGAGGGCATCGGTCGGACGGCTCCCCTATCCCAAGGGGATTGCGTCCCCCAGCCCAGGGTTGCGGCCTGGCCGCTACCCTGGGTCCCGGTCCCATCCCGCCCATCCAACCCCAAGGGGGGTTGCGTCGCGGTGCCGTTGCGTCGGCTCCTGGCGAGGTGATCGACGCAACCCTCGTTGGGGTTGTGCCCATGGCCATGGGCCATCCCAGGGTAGCGGAGGTACCGCAACCCTGGGCTCTGGGCCGCAGCCCCCTTGGGGCATCGGGAGGCAGTCCCCGTCAATGGCCTTGCCCGTTCTCGAACCCACCAGGTTCCAAGCCAGAAAGTACGCAGTTGCCGGAAGAGCCGGCATTCCGGCGGCTGGCCTGCCCGGGGAGCGTTTCCAGTATCAGGGCGCTGCTGGCGGGCTCTCCTCGCCGGCGGCCTCTGCCTGTTCGGCGATGTCCTGAGCGCGGATGGCGGGGTGGTGGTAGCGCCGGCGGTTGGCGCCGAGGCCGCGCATGCGGATGGCGCCGACCGGGCACCACTGGAGGCAGGCGCTGCAGGCCTCACAGCGGTCCCCCCAGCGCGGCGCGTCGCCCTCGATGGTGATATTGCCCACCGGGCAGACGGTGGCGCAGAGGCCGCAGGCGGTGCAGTGCCGGCCGACGGTGAAGTGCCGTGCCGTGCGGGCCAGTTGCCGCTGCGCGTCGTGGTGCATACGCTGTCCGATCCAGGCCAGGGGTGCCATGCTGTCTTCGCGGATGCCGCGTCGGCCCGCCCGGACTGCCTCGGCGATACCGGCGATGCGCGCGTCGGCCCGATCGAGGAGGGCGCCGTCGCCGCCCCAGGCGAAGCTGCGGTTCACGGGGGCGAAGTTGCCCGGCATGCGCAGGGTCCACCCGGCCGCCAGGCTGGCGCCGCGGCGAGTCAGGATATCGGCGGCGATGCGATGCACCGCGCCCGGCGTGCGTGCCGCTGTGGCGACGGTGAAGAGGTAGGCGTCGGGTGCGAGGGGCATCGTCTCGAGGAAGTGCTCCACGGCCGCCGGCAGGCCGAAGGCGTAGACCGGGAAGACCACGCCGACGACGGCCGCCGGCGGTGGCGGCAGGCGCTGCGCCGCGGTCACCGGCATGAGGCGTGCCTCGCCGAGGGCCGCCGCCAGAGCGCGTGCGGCCGCCAGGGAGTTGCCGGTGCCGGAGAACCAGAAGAGGTGGGTGCCGGGCGCCATGCTGGCCGTCATCGTTAGGATCCCCTGTTGACCGGCTCACGTCGCCGCGACGGCGGCGCGAGGACGGCGTTGTTGTCAGAACCAGCGGTTCAGCCAGGAGGCCATCGGCCGGGCGGCGCGCACCATGATCAGGGCACCGCTGAAGCGCTGCGAGAGGGCCTCTGCCGGCGGGCGCAGGGCCAGGCGGGTGACGCCTCGTGACCGCGTGGCGCCGACGATGACCAGGTCGGCCTCGCTGCTGGCCTCGGCGAGGGTCCCGAAGAGGTCGCGGCTGACGCGGATCTCGGTGGTGATGCGGTGGCGCGGCAGGGCGAGGGTGTCGGCCTGGCGGTCCACGGTCTCGTCGAGGGCCGGCGCGGCCTGGCCCGGCGGGACGACGGTGAGGACCCGGATGTGGCCCTCGCCGGGGTCAGCCAGGAGGCCGGCGAGGCGCAGGGCGAGGTGGCCATCGGGGCCATCCGTGAAGGGCACCAGGACGCGTCGGTAGCTGCGCTGGTTGCAGCCGCGCAGGGCGACGGTGTCGCAGGGCGTCTGTTCGAGGATCGGGTCGAGGGTGGTGCCGAAGAGCACGTCGGCGCGCGAGGTCCGCCCGCGCCAGCCGAGGATGAGGAGGTCGGCCTGGTGTTCGCGGGCGGCCGAGAGGATGCCGCGCGCCGGGGTGCGGCAGTAGCGTATGGTCTCGTGGAAGGTGAACCGCGAGCGCAGGTAGAGGGTCGCCTCGGTCATGGCTTCGCGGCCGACGTGGAGGTAGCGTCCGGCGTCGGCGAGGGGGACCTGGTCGGGGATGGAGACCATATGCAGGAGTTCGACCTGGGCCTGGAAGGCCTCGGCCAGGCGCATGGTCGGCATGATCCGCTCGAGGGCCTCGTCGGGCGTTGCCACCGGCAGGAGGATGCGGAAGGCGGTCTTGGCGGCCGGGGCGGTATCGCGGAAGGAGATGATCTCGTCGCGCGAGGTGGCGACGTGCTGGCGGCCGTAGAGGCGGTACACCAGGGCGCCGGTGAGGATGCAGATGAGGCCGGCGGCGGTGGGGAGGGGCTCGGCGGCGGCGACGCAGACCAGCAGGACGGCGTTGCCGAGGATGGCCAGGATGGGCACGAGCGGGAAGAGCGGCATGACGAAGCCGTAGCTCAGTTCGTCGCCGTGGCGGCGGCGGAGGCGCAGGCAGGAGAGGTTCACGATCAGGAGCAGGCAGAGGAACATGACGCTGGTCAGGGCGACCATGTCCGTCATGGTCGGGACCAGGATTGCCAGGGCCGCCATCAGTGCCCCCGTGCCGACGATGGCCACCCAGGGGCTGCGGCGGCGGCGGGAGACGCGCGCCAGGCCCTCGGGGAGCATGCGGTCGCGGCCCATGGCGTAGAGGGCGCGTGCGGCGGAGAACAGCACCGCGTTGAGGGCCGCGGTCGCACCGCCGAAGACCGTCATGGCAAGGAGGACCGGCCCCAGGCGCGGCGCCAGGCGGGTGATGGCCACCGCCAGGATGGTGTCGGGACCGCCGACGCGGTCGACCCAGGCGGTCCAGGGTGCCGCCGTGGCCGGGCTGACCAGGTCGGCGGGGCTGACGGCCGCCAGGAGTGCGACCGCGGCGAGGAGGCAGCCGACGCCGGCCAGGAGGGCCGTCCTGAGGATGGCCCGCGGCAGGCTGCGCCGCGGGTCGATGCTCTCGTCGCCGGCCTGCGAGATGACGACGTAGCCCTGGAAGGCGACGTAGATGATGCCCATGGCGGTCAGCACCGCCAGGCTGGCCGGGGGTGGGAAGGGCTCCAGGAGGCGGAGGCGCCCCGGGTCAGCGGCGATTCGGGCGACGCCGAGGCCGCCGAGGATGAGCACGGACAGGATCTGCCCCCAGGTCATCCAGGCGCCGAGGCGGCCGCTGGC
>JAGVUW010000344.1 GCA_019136035.1 Verrucomicrobiota bacterium
CATGCCAGAGACACGGGTGAACACGACAATCCGTACGGCGAGCCCCGCTGACGAGTCCGGCCTGGGCGAACTCGAGAGCTCCTGCTTTGACGAGGACCGACGATCGAGTCCCCGGAGTCTGAAGCGGAGTCTCTCCAGTCCGCGGCAGGTCGTCCGCGTGGTTGATCGTGGTGCCGTCGGTTCCTCTGCCTCTGCCGGCCTTGTCGCTGCCGCCGTCTACTGGCTCTACCCGCAGTCGTTGCGTCTCTACTCGGTGGCGGTCTGCCGTGAGAGCCGCGGTGCGGGCCTGGGCCGTCTCCTGGTCGCCGACGCCTTCCGTGAAGCCCGAGAGCGCGGCCTGCGCCGTGTCGTCCTTGAGGCCGATCAGGCGAATGCGGCGCTGGTACGCTGGTATGAATCCCAAGGCTTCGTGGTCACGAAGCAGCTCCCGTCCTACTACGCGCCCGGCCGACATGCCGTACGCATGAGCTGTCCCGTGACCTGATAAGGAAGGCCGCCAGAACCGTCCGCAGGCCGGCGTCGCCGGCTGCCGATCGGCGAGTCTGGCGCCACAGGTGGAGGATGCACTCCGCAGCCGTATGAGAAACGTCATCGTAGCCAGTCACAAGTCGCAGTGGCCCCTGAGCGTCGGGGGCGTCGACGTCATCACGCCGCGCGAGTACCTCACCGGCAAGACCTACGCCGAGTGCACCAGCATGAGGGTGTTCAACCTCTGCCGGTCTTACCGCTACCAGACCATGGGGTACTACGTCTCGCTCCTGGCTGAGGCCCGCGGGCACCGCGTGATGCCCGACGTCACGACCCTGCAGGACTGCCGCTTCCAGACCCTGACCCGGGCTGTGGCTGACGACGTCGACGAGCTCATCCAGCACAGCCTGCGCCATGTGCACAGCAACCGCTTTGAGCTGAATATCTACTTCGGCGAGGCGACCATGCCGCGCTACCGGCATCTGGCGCACCGCCTCTACGGCCTTTTCGAAGCGCCGTTGCTGAAGGTGACCTTTGAGAAGGCCGAGGACTGGGCCATCCAGCAGGTCTCGCCGCTGCCGTTCACGCGGGTGCCGCCGGACGACCACCCGATGGTCCTTTCCTTTGCCGAGAAGTTCTTCTCCAAGAAGGCATTTCGTCGCAGCCGCCAGCAGCACTACCCGTACGACCTGGCGATTCTGGCCAATCCGCAGGAGGCCGCGCCGCCGTCGGACGCCGACGCCCTGCAGCGCTTCATCCAGGCGGCGAATCGTGCCGGCTTCAACGCCGAGCTGATCACCCGTGACGACTACTCGCGTCTGGCCGAGTTCGACGCCCTGTTCATCCGTGAGACCACGGCCGTCAACCACCACACCTACCGCTTCGCGCGTCGCGCCCACGCCGAGGGCCTGGTCGTCATCGACGACCCGTGGTCCATTCTGCGCTGCACCAACAAGGTCTACCTGGCCGAGATGCTGGCGCGCGCCCGCATACCCTGCCCGAAGACCGTCGTCCTGCACAGCAGCGACGGCGTGCAGCGCATCGTCGATCGCTGGCAACTCGGCTACCCGGCCGTGCTGAAACAGCCCGACAGCGCGTTCTCGCTGGGCGTCAAGAAGGTCAAGAACCCCGAGCAGTTGGCGACCCTCCTGCATGAGTTCTTCGAGACCTCGGACCTGGTCATCGCCCAGGAGTTCGTCGAGTCGCAGTTCGACTGGCGCGTCGGTGTGCTGGGCCGCAAGCCTCTCTACGCCTGCAAGTACTACATGGCGGCCGGGCACTGGCAGATCTACAACTGGCAGACGCCGACGACGGGCAACCTCTCGGGACGCTACGAGACGCTGGCTGTCGAGGAGGTGCCGCCGAAGGTCCTGGAGATGGCCCTGCGCGCGGCCAATGCGGTCGGCGATGGCTTCTACGGCGTCGACCTGAAGCAGATCGGCAGCCGCGTGATCGTCATCGAGGTGAATGACAACCCGAGTGTCGATGGCGATGTCGAGGACCAGGTCCTCGGCGACGAGCTCTACGACCGCATCATGCGCTTCTTCCGGCGCAAGATCGAGGAAGCGCGCTCGGAGGGATCCAACGCCGAGCGCCGGCCGGCCGGCCGGCATGGCCTGTCCATCGCCAGCGGCACCACCCACAGCGGCGTCACCGCCGCGGCCGAGAGCGGCGTCAGCCCGGACTTCGAGCCGTCGGCCACCGCCGCGCCCGAGGCGCCACCCATCGCCGCCAGCCCGCGCTGAGCATGCCCCACCTCGCCGGGCGGCCGCCCGGCCGCCCGGCAAGAGCCCGATCCACGCAGCGACGCCGGCCGACGGCCGGCGTCGTGGGTGGATCTGGCTACAGGTCGATGACCTGACCGGCCTCGGGGATGAGGCTCTTCAGGCCAAAGCGTTCCTTTGCCTTGTCAGCCAGGGCCATACGGGCTTTCTCCTCACCGTGGGTAATGATCAGCTTCGGCCGGCTCGCCGCCATCGTCCCGAGCCAGTCGAGCAGCTCGGACTGTCCGGCGTGGGCGCTGAAGCCGCCGAGGGTGTAGATGCGGGCCCGCACGGCGATCTTCTCGCCGAAGATCTTGACCGTCTTGGCGCCCTCGACGAGCTGTCGACCGAGGGTCCCCTGCCCCTGGAAGCCGACAAAGATCACCGAGGTCCCCTCGCGCCAGAGGTTCTGCTTGAGGTGGTGGAGGATGCGTCCGGCGGTGCACATGCCGGACCCGGCCAGGATCAGGCAGGGGCCTTCCAGGTCGTTGAGCCGCTTCGATTGGTCCGGCGTCGCCGTGGCCTTGACGCTGCGCATGTCCTCAGCCAGGGGCTTCTGACGCTGCAGGGCCTGGAACTCCTCGTCATAGAGGTCGAGGTGGCGTCCGCAGATGCGGGTCGCCTCGATGGCCATCGGGCTGTCAATGAACACCGGGAAGGTCGGCACGACGCGGTTGCGGAACATCAGGGCGAGGAGGTAGAGCATGAGCTGCGCCCGGCCGACCGCGAAGGTCGGCACCAGGATCTTGCTGTGCCGCGCCACGGCATCAGCGACAATCGACTCGAATTCGGCGACGGTGCCGTCGAGGGGCTTGTGCTCGCGGTCGCCGTAGGTCGATTCCATGATCACGATGTCGGCCTTGCAGAAGACCTCCGGATCGCGCATCAGCGGCGCGTTGCTGCGGCCGAGGTCGCCGGAGAAGACCACCTGCCGGCGCCGGCCGTTCTCCTGGACCAGCAGCTCGACGCTGGCCGAGCCGATGATGTGGCCGGCGTCGACAAAGCGCGCCTCGATGCCCGGCGCCACCGTCAGGCGCTCGCCGTAGGGCACGGCCCGGAACTGCGTCAGGATCGCCTCGACATCGGCGGCGGTGTAGAGCGGCTCGAGCGGCTCCTGCCCAGCGCGCTCACGCCGGCGGTTAGTCCGGTTGAGGTCCTGCTCCTGCACATGCGCCGAATCGCGCAGGATCAGGGCCGCGATCTCGCGGGTGGCCTCGGTGCAGAAGACCGGCCCGCGGTAGCCGGCCTTGACCAGCAGGGGCAGGCGGCCGCAGTGGTCGAGATGGCCATGCGTCAGCAGCACCGCGTCCAGGTCGGCGGCGCGACGCAGCGCTGTGACGCGGTTGGCCGCATCGGCACGGCGCCCGCCCTGGAAGAGACCGAAGTCGACCATGACCTCAGCGCGATCCGTACGCACATGGTAGGCCGAGCCCGTGACCTCGCCACTGGCCGCACCCAAGAAACCGATCTTCATCGGCGCCCCCTTCCTGCACCGCAACCCGGGCGGCGTGCCCACGCCCGAATGCGGCCGCAATGGACTCCGTGGACGGCACGCCTGCACCGGCCAGTATAGCACGCGCCGCGGGGAAGGTCATGGCGAAACGACAGCAACGGAAGGGAACGCCCGACGCCCGACGCCGGAGCCGCCAGGGCCCGTCCTTGTCCGTCCGTGTGGGTCCGTGTTTGTCCGTGTCCTGAGCCGAAAGGCCGCGTCACCGCGGCCCCGTCCCCCGCGTGCGACGGCGGCGAAGGCGGAGGAGCGAAGCAGCAGTGCCTTCGCGCACCGGCGGGCAGCCCGCGCCCTGAGGGTGTAGTGTGCTTGGAGCCCGCGCGACGATGGCGTCGCGGGCACCGGACCGCCGTCACAGGGAGCACCGCCATGGATCTCGATAGCGTTGCCCGAGCCGCCCGCAAGCTCGCCAAACCCTACTGCGTCAGCGATGGCAAGGGATTCCGCCTGCGCGACTTCGACCCCGCCGACACCGGCCCGCTGCAGTCCTCGGGCAAGAGGCAGGCCGCGGCCGACCTGGCCGAGGAT
>JAGVUW010000305.1 GCA_019136035.1 Verrucomicrobiota bacterium
GGGCCTCGGGCGTCACGGGTGTGACAGGCAAACAAGGTCTTGACGACTAGCATCACGGAGCGGCCATGGCTCTGTTCGATCTGACCCTGCCCATCGGCCCCGTCGAGGCCCTGTCCGAACGCTTCGACCAGGCGCCCCGGCCGGTGCCGGCCCTCACCACGCATACCTGGCGCATCCAGGCACCGCCCCACCCGCCCTACCACGCCCGCGTCCATGTCTTCGCCTTCTGGGGCATGGCCGGCACCTACATCGACTTCCCCGGCCATATCGTCGAAACTGACGACGGCCAGGACGCCGCCGGCGTCCCCGCCGAGAGCCTCTTCCGCATACCCGCCCAACTGGCCCGCCTGGACCGCTCCCGCCAGCCGGGGCCCATCTCGGCCGCTGACCTGCAGGCCGCCTGCGACTGCCAGCCGCCGACACCCGCCCTCGTCATCAATGCCCTCGGCCCGGCCCGCTGTGACCAGATCCCCGACCGCAGCGTCTACCTCGCCGACGATGCCGTGCGCTGGATCGCCAGCCGCGGCACCCGACTCCTCGTCGCCGATGTCTACGAGAGCAACGACCAGCCCCAGGATGTCTTCCGGACGCTCTTCGCCGCCGGCGTCGCCACCGTCTGCCGCCCCGCGGCCCTCGGCGTCCTGCCCCGGCAACGGCTCCGCCTTACGGCGCTGCCCCTGCGCTGCGTCGGTGCCACGCAACTGCCCTGTCGACTGCTGGCCGAGACCGAACCGGCCTGACATCACCCGCGCCAGGAAGGACCCCGTGCTATGGTCAACGTCACCCGCGACGACATCGCTGCCGCCCTCCGCCGCATGGGACTGGGGGAGGGCGATATCGTCCTCCTGCATAGCTCCGTCGCCAGCCTCGGCCGCGTCGACGGCGGCGCCGAAGCCGTCGTCGAGGCCTTCCTCGACGTCCTCGGCCCGGAAGGCACCCTCGTCGTCCCCACCTTCGGCGCCCTCGGCACCATCACCGAGGTCGTCCGGCAACGCCCTGATGCCGTGCGCAGCGTCCACCCCAAAGCCAGCGTCGCCGCCGTCGGCGCCGCCGCTGAGGCCCTCTGCCGCGATCACTGGAAGGCCGACCTCGCCCATGGCCCGGATACGCCCTACCAGCGCCTCGCCGATATGGGCGGCTATGTCTGCCTCCTCGGCGTCGACCAGGACCGCAATACGACCCTCCATACCGTCGAGGAAATCCTCCGGCTGCCCTACCTCTCCACCACCGCCGAAACCACCTTCGAGACCCCCGAGGGAACCGTCACCCGAAGCTGGCCCTTCTTCCCCGGCCCCCACCGCGACTTCATCGGCCTGGAACGCCGCCTCGAGCAGGCCGGCAAGGTCCGCCTCTCCCGCCTCGGCCGCGCCGCTGTCCGACTCATGAAGGCTCTCGACCTTATCGAGTTCTGCACGGCCATCGGCCGCGCGGACCCGGCCTTCGTCCTCTGCGATAACCCCGCCTGCGCCGACTGCGTCCGGCAACGCGCCGCCCTGCGCCGCGACCGCTACGCCAGAGAGTCGTTCCATGTCGCCGCCGCGGCCTCCCTCGCCGGACGCTATGTCGACGAGATCGCCGAGGCCTGCCAGAACACCGGCATCGACCAGGTCGAACTCGATGCCCTCCGCGGATTGCCCCTGGCACGCCTCAAGACCCCCGCCATCGTCGCCGCCGTGGCGGCCCTCCGCGACCAGGGCGTCGGCGTCTGCGCCCTGCGTCTCAGCGGCGCCGGCGAGGCCTTCACCGCCGCCCTCACCGCCGCCGCCGAGGCCGGCGTCGACCGCCTCGTCATGCCCCTCACCGACCGCGCCGCCGCCTACACCACGGCCGCCGCCGAACGCGGCGTCCGCCTCGCCTTCGCCAACCGCGCCCTCATGCACGATGTCGTCAGCGATATCATGAGCGACCTGCGCTCGCGCGGCCTCGACGCCGGACTCGCCTTCAGCCCCGCCGATTTCGCCGCCGCCGGCGAGAACCCCTTCCTCACCAGCTACCGACACCGCCTGCGGCGCTTCATCGATCAGGTCGACCTCGAAGACGGGCTCTTCGACGGCACCCCCACGACCCTCATGCAGGGCCATGCCGAGATCAAGGAACTGGTCTCCATCCTGCGCTGCTGCAGCTTCGGCGGCCTGATGGTCCTCGGACCCCGTAACCGCTGCGGCGGCGGCCTCCTCGACGCCGGCAAGGCCTTCGACCGCCTCCTGGAGTCGCTATGATCCTCGGCATCGGCACCGATATCCTCGAAACCGAACGCATGCGCGACGCCATCCGCCGCCACGGCGAACGCTTCCTTAACCACGTCTTCTCCATCGACGAGATCGCCCGCGCTCCCGTCGGCGCCGCCCGCGATGCCTACTTCGCCGCCCGCTGGGCCGCCAAAGAGGCCGTCGCCAAAGCCCTCGGCACCGGCATCGGCAGCGACTGCGCCTGGACCGATATCGTCGTTCACCGCGGACCCGCCGGACAGCCCCTCGTCGACCTCATCGGCACCGCCCTCAGCACCGCCCGCCGCCGCGGCATCCGAACTATCCATATCAGCCTCTCCCACGAACGGAACTTCGCCACCGCCATGGCCATCGCCGAGGATTGACGGGTGCCCGGTATGGATGAGAATAATACCTAATAAAAGATTGACATGCCGCCAAGGCGCGCTATAACTACCCCCGGCGGCCCTGACGGCTCACGGCCGCCGACAGGACCGGAGAACCACGGCGTGATCGTCAGCATCATCTCGGTCGGCAACGAACTCCTCAACGGCGATACGCTCAACAGCAACGCCGCCTGCCTCGGCCAGCGCCTCGCTGACCTCGGCCTGGCCGTGCACCACGAGACCTGCGTCCCCGATGACCATGCCGCTATCGCCGAGGCCCTCCTCACTGCCCTCGCCACCAGCACGGTCGTCTTGACTATCGGCGGCCTCGGACCCACCCGCGATGACCTCACCCGGACCGCCGTCGCCCAGGCCCTCGGACGCCCCCTCCACGACAACCCCGCCGTCGCCAACGCCATCCGCGACTACCTCCGCCGCCGCGGCGTCGCCATACCCGCCGAGGCCGTCCGCCTCCAGGCCCTCGTCCCCGAAGGCGCCAGCGTCCTCCCGAATCCCAACGGCACCGCCCCCGGACTCTGGTGCGATCTCGAGGCCGGCCGCGCCGTCGTGCTCCTCCCCGGCCCCCCCGGCGAGTTCATCCCTATGGTCGATGACGAGGTCATGCCACGCCTGCGCGCACGCCTCCCCGCCGCCCTCGCCGCGCCCCGCGTCGTCCGCGTCGCCGGCGTCGCGGAGTCCGTCGTGGAGGCGACCACCCTCGCGGCCCTCCGCGATCTGCCACCCCTCGGATTGGCCTACTGCGCCAAACCCGGCTGCGTCACCGTCCGCCTCACCGACCCGCTCCACCCCGACCTCCTCAATGCGGCCGAAGAGCGCCTGCGACAGGCCTTCCAGACACGCGCCCTGCCGGCAGCCTGCGCCAGCCCCGCCGAACACGTCGGCATCATCCTGCGCCAACGCGGCCTCCACCTCGCGACCGCCGAGTCCTGCACCGGCGGCCTGATCGCCGCCGCCGTGACCGACCTGCCCGGATCCTCCGAGTGGTTCACCGGCGCCGTCGTCGCCTATGCCAATGCCTGGAAAGAACGCTTCCTCGACGTCAACGCCGACCTCCTTAACCGCCATGGCGCCGTCAGCCAGCCCGTCGTCAGCGCCATGCTCGACAGCCTGACCCGGCGCTATCACGCCGACGCCGCCATCGCTGTCAGCGGCGTCGCCGGACCCGGCGGAGGTACCCCCGACAAGCCGGTCGGGACGGTCTTCCTCGGCGTCGCCGTGCCCGGCCACGCCCAGGTCATGCGCCTCGATCTGCCCGGCTCGCGCCAGAACGTCCGCGAACGCACCGTCGCCATGGCCTTCGTCACCCTGCGCGAAGCCCTCCTGACGCATCCGCCTACGCCCGCCAACCGAACCGCCTGAAGCGCCCGGCCAGCCGGGCCGATGAGTTGCCAAACGTCGTGCCGATGGCCATGGTATACCACAGAGAAAGGAGCCAGGGATGAGCAAGGAAATCAGTCCGAGTTTCAAAGAGGCCCGCGATCGCAACATCGCCCTCGCCATCGGTCAGATCGACAAGGAATTCGGCAAGGGCACCATCCGCCGCCTCGGCGATGCCTCCCACGAAGAGGTCGCCACCATCAGCACCGGCGCCCTCGCCCTCGATATCGCCCTCGGTATCGGCGGCGTGCCGCGCGGACGCATCATCGAGATCTTC
>JAGVUW010000218.1 GCA_019136035.1 Verrucomicrobiota bacterium
ATGCCGATGACCTGGCTGGCCTCGACCTGGCCGACCAGGCGGCCCTCGGCATCGACCACCGGGATGGCCATGTAGTGGTACTGGCTGAAGAGCCGCGCGACCTCCTCCTGATCGGCGTCGACGCGCACCGAGTGGACCTCCGGGCTCATGACCTCGCCGAGGCGCCGGCCGGCGCCCCGGAAGAGCAGGTTGCGCAGCGAGACGACGCCGCGCAGGCGCCGCTGGTCGTCGACCACGTAGAGGTAGGTGCTGCCGGCCAGGTCGTCCTCGCTGCGCCGGCGGATGGCCTGCAGGGCCTGCTCGAGGGTGGTGTCGATCGGCAGGGCCAGGACGCGGTCCGACATGATGCCGCCGGCCGAGTCTTCCGGGTACCGCAAGAGTGCGGCGACGCCGCTGGAGGCGCTCGGCGCGAGCTGTGCCAGGACCTCGCGCTGCTGCTCGGCCGGGAGCTCCGCGGCCAGATCCGCGGCCTCGTCGTGCGGGAGACGGTCGAGGAGGGCCCCCAGCTCGCGGCTGGTGAACCGCGCGGCGATCTCCTGAGCGACCTCGACGTCGAGCTCGGAGAGGACCTCGGAGGCCGTGTCCGGGGGCATGGCGCGCAGGGCCGCCGCCGCCTCGGCAGGCTCGACCTGCTGGAGCTGGTCGGCGATGTCGGCCGGGTGCTCGGCGGCGCCGGCGGCCGGCTGGAGCGCGTCGGCGCTGCCGGCCGTAGGCTCGGCGGCAGGCTCGGGCCAGGGATGCGCTGGAGGCGTTGTCATCGGCGAGGCGGCTCCACATGGCGATTCGCGACGGCGCGGGGGGGCTGTCGCCCCTGCCACCATAGCGGCCGTCGCGGGCCGGGGCAAGGCCGTCGCGGCCAGGGCTGATCGAGGATCGCGCCGGCGCTCACCTGGCCACCCTGAAGGGGTGCCAGATCGTAGCCGGGGGTCGTGCGCAGCACGACCCCCGGAAACGCGAACCCACGACCCACGCACCCTCGTATGAAACTTCGCGTCGTTGTGCTGTCGATGCCGTCCGGCTCGTGGACGCTTTCGCGTCTGTGGACACTCGCGCTCCACACCGGTGGCAAGCGATGTTTCGCCTTGCCATGGCCGGCGCCCCGGGCGCCGGAGACGACGCTGAAGGGGTGCCAGAACCGGACTTTCAACCAGCCCTGGTCGGGGCCGGGTGGCAGGTCCGCCGTGCGGCGCGGTGGGCAGGGTGGACAGGGTGGACAGGGTGGACGCCGATCCAGGGCTTGGGCGCCGTTGGCGCCGGTGGTCACGCTTGGCTCGCGCGGCGGGCTTGCGGCCGCTGCGCGTGCGGGTTAGTGTCTGACGACATGTGCTGGTGGCCTTGTTGCGGAGGTAGAGCCATGGCCCGTCGGTGTCGACTGCGCCTGCTGTCTGTCGTCGGGGCTCTCATCGGCGTCGGCTGTCTGGCGGCCGAGCCTTGGGTCCTGCTGCGCTACACCACCTACCTGATGGTGCCGCCCGGTCCGGCGCCGGTGTCGGTCCGCCTGGAGTCGCGCGCCTACGGCGACCGTCATGGCGACCATGTCTACAGCGACTCGCCGGAGGTAGCCCTGCTCGACGCGAGCGGGCTGGCCCTCGAGGAACTCTCCGGCCGGCTGGGCGAGGTCCTGACGATGGCGGTACCGCCGTCGACGGCGCCATTCTTTCTGCTGCGCCTCGCGCCGGGCGGGAACTACCTCCAGGCCAGCCTGGCGGCGCCGCATGCGATGGTGGCGACGCCTTCGGCGCCCCTGCATTGCGTCGGCGGTCTGAGCCGTCAGTACTTCCTGGTGCCGCGCGGGGTGTCGGCGGCCGCGGTGTGGTTCCACGCGGTCTCGGTAGGCGAAGCAGGCCGTGCCCTCGTCTATGGCCCTGACGGCGCGGTGGTGGCCGAGCTGGAGGACGACTTCAACGAGCCGACGCCGCTCGCCTTCGAGGTCCCCGCCGGTCTCGACGGGCAGGTCTGGTCCGTTGCCCTGGAGGCGCCCCGCCGGCCGGAGTGGCGAGTCGACGACTGTGCCATCTGGCTGGGTGCGACCCTGCCCGGCCTGCTCAGTCCGGAGCCGGCCTGGGCCGAGGCGCTGAGCCGGCCTCTGGCGACGGCCTGGCGGACGGTCATGGACTTCGAGGAGGACGACGCCGGGGCGACGGTGCAGTGGGACCGCGCGCCGCCGGCGGGCGTCGAGCTGCTCGGCCGGGCCGGCGTCTCGGCGGCGCGGCCGCATCGCGGCCGGCAGTCGCTGCGTCTCGAGATGGGCCTGCCCGAGGGCTACGACGGCGCGACTATGCTCAAAGCCTTCACGCGGGCGGTCCCGGCGGCGGGCTGTCAGCGGGTGAGTTTCTGGTTCCACGGCGACGGCTCCGGCCGGCAGCTCCAGGTGCGCCTGCGCGATGCTCACGGGGAGCACTTCCACACGCCGGCGGTGCCGATCACCTGGGAGGGCTGGCGGCAGGTCGTTGTCGATGTCGCCGGACCCGGCACCGTGGCCGCGGGGGGCGACGGCAACCAGCAGGTCGACGGCCCGGGGGTCGTGCTGATCTTCCAGATCCGGCACGCGCCGGGACAGCCCCGGCAGGCGGTGTATGACCTCGATGATGTGGCGGTGTCGCCGTAGGGAGGACCTTGGCTATGCGCCTGGGCACAATGCTGTCGATGCTGCTGGTGATGACGGGCGCCCTGTGGGGCCTTGAGCCGACGCGGGCGCCGGTGTACTACCTCCTCGACTACGGCGGGCAGCACCTGGACAACCCCGACTACGTCGCCTGGGTGCGCGAGCTGCCGCCGGATCTTCTGCATTTTGGCAAGGACGTCCCGATGACGCACCTCTACGGCCCCATCCAGGCGGTCGGGGGTGAGAACCAGGCGCACGGTCGACACCGCGCCGACATCCGCCGCCTCAGTCCGGGCGAGGTCCGCGACCGCCTGGCGACGCTGCAACGGCTGAATCGCGACCTCCATGCCGCCGGGGTGCGCTGGGTGATGCCCTACATCGCTGCCATCACCATGGCCGGCGACCCGCTGCGCCGGGAGGGCTTCTTCGAGTTCTACGACCAATGGGACGAGTACCGCGAGTTCGGCCTGGGGCCGCGCCCGGCGACGTCACCCGAGACCTGGATCGCGACCCGCGCCGACGGCTCGCCGCATACCTTCGGCAAGGACCTGGCGCCGGACTACTACGCCGGCATGAACCGCTACGTCGCCTGCATCGAGCACCCCGACTGGCGCGCCTGGCTGCAGCAGGTCACCCGGCTCTGTGCCGAGGCCGGCTACGACGGTGTCTTCCCGGACAACTCCAGCGCCATCGCCTGCCACGCGCCGTCCTGCCAGGCGGCCTTCCGGCGCTATCTGGAGGGCCGCTACAGCCCGGCCGAGCGGGCGGCGCTGTTCGGGAGTGCCGACCTGGCCGGCGTGCGTCTGCCCAGCGAGCGTGGCAGCCTCCTCCATGTCGAGGCGCAGCGCTTCTACCAGACCAGCCTGGCGCGCCACCTGGGCGCGATGCGGGACGCGGCCCGGGCGGTGAACCCGGACTTCATGATGTTCCCCAACTGCGGGTCGCCCGTGCTGTCGGCCGAGTACCTCCTCGGCCAGGCCGACTTCCTCATGCTGGAGGGCGGTGCCAGCGACGTCCAGGGCACCGGCTGTGAGGTGGCGCGCATCATCGGCGAGGCCAGCCACCGCGAGGTCGTCGACAACATCCTCGAGTACCGCTACGTCGCCGGCCTGCCCCAGCACATCGGGCTCCTCCTCCTCGAGATGGGCCGCACGCCGTGGTCACGCAAGCTGAGCCTGGCCGAGGCCGCGGCCTTCGGCAGCGGCGCCTGCAACGGGGTCCGCCCGAGCACGCGCGAGGTCCTGCGGCCCTACATCGAGTTCCTGCGCGCGCACCGCGACCTCTACGAGGGCAAGCGTTCGGCGGCGCGGGTGGCGATGGCCTTCTTCCCGATGCAGGTGCACTACCCTGACAACCGCCATTGGAGCACGGCCGTGCGGCTCAAGGACCGCCTGGGCGGTCTGCAGGTGCCCTTCGATGTCATCTCGGAGACCGGCCTCACCGCGGCGCGTCTGGCCGGCTACCGCGTTGTCGCGGTGCCGGATCTGCGCTGTGTCGGCGACGCCGAGGTCGAGGCCCTGCGGCAGTACGTCGCCGCCGGCGGCACGCTCCTGGTCGTGGGCCGCTTTGCCGAGACCGACGCCAGTCTGCGGCCGCGTCCGGAGCCCGCCTGGCTGTCGACGCCGGCGGCCGGCGCGGCC
>JAGVUW010000443.1 GCA_019136035.1 Verrucomicrobiota bacterium
AGAACTCGAGGGCGCCGCCGACGTGCTGCTGCAGCCAGCGCGGTATCTTCACCCGGCCGATGTCGTCTTCGACCGGGTGATGCGAGCAGGCCTCGGCCACCAGGACGCGGTCCCCGGGGCGCAGGCCCGCGATGGCGGCGGCGCCGCGGGCGAACTCCGTCAGGTCGCCCTTGAAGCGTGCGAAGAGGATCGAGAACGAGGTCATAGGCACCGCCGGCGGGGTGTCGGCGGAGACCCGTTCGAAGGCCTGCGAATCGGTCACCACCAGGGCCGGCGGTGTGCGCAGGCGGCCGAGGGCCTCGCGCAGGCCGGCGTCGGTGACGACCAGGCAGGCGGCCTGGTGGTCGAGGAGGTCGCGGATGGACTGGACCTGCGGCAGGATCAGGCGGCCCTTGGGGGCCTCCTTGTCGATCGGCACCACCAGGACCGCCAGCTCGCCCGGCGGCACCAGGTCGGCCAGCAGGCTGGGCGGTGTCAGGAAGTCGGCGGGGACCACCTTGAGCAGGGCCTCGCGCAGCTCGAGGATGCCCTCGCCGCGGCTTGCCGACATGGCCACGCAGGGTACCTGCCGTTCGGCGAGAGTCTGCAGGAGGTCCGCGGCGGGCCGTCCGAGGTCGGCCTTGTTGAAGACGGCGATGGTCGGTATGCCGCGGCCGTGGAGTTCAGCGAGGAGGCCCTCCTCGAAGTCGCCCCACTGGCCGGCGGCGGCGACGATGAGGGCCACCTCGGTGCGGTCCAGGACGCGGCGGGTGCTGGCGACGCGCTGGGCGCCGAGGGCGCCGACGTCATCGATGCCGGCCGTATCGATGAACAGCACCGGCCCCAGCGGCAGGAGCTCCATCGGCTTCTCGACCGGATCGGTGGTCGTGCCGGCGATCTCCGAGACGATGGAGACCTGCTGGCGCGTCATGGCGTTAAGCAGCGACGACTTGCCGACATTGCGGCGCCCGAGGATGGCGATGTGCAGCCGGAAGCCCTTGGGTGTGGTCTGCAGGGTGCTCACGGTCATCGTCCTTACACGTAGAGGTCGCGCTGCTCGCTGCGGCGGATCGTCTCGAGACGTGCCGCCAGTTCCCCGCGGGCCTGCGGGTCGGGGATCGCCGCCAGCTCCGCCTCGATCAGGCGTGCCCCGGCGGCGCGCGTCTCGGGCGAGGCGTAGTCGGTGAGGTACTCGGTGAGGGTCGTCAGGGCATTGGGGGTGCAGAAGCGCTTGATGAAGCCGGGTATGGCGAACTCCATGAAGTGCTCGCCGGTGCGCCCGAGGCGGTAGCAGGCGGTGCAGAAGCTCGGCATGTAGCCATCCTCCATGAGCTGTCGCATGACCGTATCGAGGGGCCGTATATCGCCGAGTTCGAACTGCTCGCGTTCCATGCACTGGGCATCGCCGGCTTCGGTATAGCCGCCGATTTCGATGCGGCTGCCGGCGTCGATCTGCGAGACCCCGAAGGCCATCACCTCGCGGCGCAGGGCGGGCTGCTCGCGCGCCGTCAGGATCAGGCCGGTGTAGGGCACCGCCAGGCGCAGGATGGCGATCAGGCGCTTGAACTCGTCATCGCTGACGAAGCGGGTGCCCTCGAAGGCCGCCCCCGACGCCGGCCGCAGCCGCGGGAAGCTGATCGTGTGCGGGCCGACGCCGTAGTGCTTCTGCAGGAAGAGCGCGTGGGTGACCAGCCCGAGGGTGTCGAAACGCCAGTCGGTCAGGCCGACCAGGGCGCCGATGCCGACGTCGTCGCAGCCGGCCTCCATGGCGCGGCTGAGGCCGTCGAGGCGGTAGAGGAAGTTGCCCTTGCGGGTGCCGGCCGGGTGCATCCGGGCATAGGTCGCGTGGTGGTACGTCTCCTGGAAGATCTGGTAGGTGCCGATGCCCACGGCCTTGAGGGCGCGGTAGCCGTCGTCGTCGAGCGGGGCGGCGTTGATGTTTACCCGGCGGATCTCGCCGTGGCCCTGGCGGGTGTCGTAGACCGTGCGCACGCACTCGGCGATGAAGGCGGCGTCGTACTGCGGGTGTTCGCCGAAGACCAGGATGAGGCGTTTGTGGCCCTTCTCCTCGAGGGCGAGGACCTGCTCGACGAGTTCACGCGGGGTCAGGGTACGCCGCACCGCCTCGTGGTTGTCACGGCTGAAGCCGCAGTACCGGCAGGCGTTGACGCAGTGGTTGCCGATATAGAGGGGCGCGAACAGCACGATGCGGTTGCCGTAGACGCGCTGCTTCAGCTCGCGCGCCGCCGCGAAGATCTCCGCAGTCAGCTCCGGTGACTCGGCCCGCAGCAGCACCGCGGTCTCCGCCACCGAGAGGGCCTGCTTCTCGAGGCTCTTGGCAATGATCTCACGCACCTGCGAGGCGGCCGGCGCCGGGGCTTGCAGGAGGCCCTCGATATGGGCGTCATCAATGAAGTCGACGGCGGTCTTGCTCAGGGTCATGGCGGGCAGCGGGCTCATGATGCGGTCCTTTCGTTGACAGGATGCTGGCGACGGTGGTAGGCGGGCGCGTCGCCACGGCCCGTACCCACACTCCGATGGATCGACTGCAGACGGCGCATCATGCAGCCGTGGCAGATCTCGGCAGTCTCGGTGATGCAGACCTTCGACGGGTAGATCTCGTAGGCGGCACGGTAGCGGGTCGGCGTCAGATTCGGCATGAGGATGTTGGCGCCGCGGGAGAGCCCCAGCTCGCGACCGCTGGCCTTGTTCAGCGTCGCCAGCGCGGTCGTGCTCGGGAGATTCGCACCCGGACACATCAGCCGCGCCAGGGCCACCATCTTGTAGGTCATCAGCTCCGAGGCGGGGACCTGCTCCGCGCCCGCCGCGGCGCCGCCCAGGGCCTCCTGGCCGAGGGGGGTGTCGGGATGCGGGATGTACGGCCCGATGCCGATCATGTCCAGGCCGAGCCGCCCGAACCAGAGGAGGTCCTCAGCCAGGTCGTCGTAGGTCTGACCCGGCAGGCCGACCATGACGCCGCTGCCGACCTCGTAGCCCAGGTCGCGGAGCTGCCGCAGGATGGCCAGGCGGTCGGAGAACTGCCCCGGCAGCCCCGGGTGGATGCGGTCGTAGAGCTGCCGGTTCGAGGTCTCAAAACGCAGGAGGTAGCGATCCGCTCCGGCCGTACGCCAGGCAGCCAGCTCGGCACGGTCGCGCTCGCCGACACTCAGGGTCACCGCCAGGCTCGTCTCGGCCTTGATACTGCGGATCACACCGGCCAGCCAGGCCGCCGTGCAGGACGGATTCTCGCCCGACTGCAGGACGACGGTCCCGAAGCCCAGGCGCACGGCCTCGCGGGCGCAGCCCATGATCTCGTCGGCGGTCATGGTGTAGCGCGTCACGCCGCGGTTGCCCGCGCGCAGCCCGCAGTACGTGCACTGCCGCACGCAGACATTCGAGAACTCGACCAGGCCGCGCAACTGCACCGCGTCGCCGACTTCGGCGCGGCGCGTCGCGTCGGCGCGCTGCCAGAGTTCCTCGAGACGGGCCGCGTCCGTCTCCCGAAGCCATCGCAGGATCGTCGCCTTGTCCATGAGACTCCTACGCCTTGCGCCGCCTACCGCGGCAGATATCGCGATTCACTTCGTCAACAACAGAGACTTCGTCCGCACCCCGGGGATCATCCCCAGCTTGCCCGACAGCGCCCCGAGCTGGTCGGTCGTGCCCTCGACAATGATGGCAATGATGCTTACGCCCTTCTCGCGACAGGGCAGGCCGATGCGACCCATGATCGCCTGGCCGAACTCGCTGAGGAGCTCGTTGACCCTCGGCACCGCCGTCAGGCGCTCCTCCACCAGGATCGCAATCACGCCAATTCGCGTTTCCATGTCCTCGTCCTCCGCCCGCTGGGCTACACCGCCATACCCGCCGACACCACAAAAAAAGCCCGGCATTCCTGGGGAGGAATACCGGGCTGTGAGACGACCTCAACGAAGAAGCCGACTTCGAGCCCTGCATGACATCCACCCTTCGGGGTCAGGACGAACCCTCACCGCAGGCAATGCGTGCAGAGACAGTGCTCTGAAAAACCGTCTGAGTTTTTCGGACACGCATACCATATCCTTCTGGGGCGGTCCTGGCAAGCCGCCCCGGGGGACACTGGGGACCATGGTCCAGGGACGCCAGGGACGCCAGGGACACCGGGGACACTGGGGACACCGGGGACACTGGGGACACTGGGGACACTGGGGACACTGGGGACACTGGGGACACTGGGGACACTGGGGACACTGGGGACACTGGGGACA
>JAGVUW010000690.1 GCA_019136035.1 Verrucomicrobiota bacterium
GGCAACCTACACGACACCGCCGGCTGACCTCGCCGAGCACCACACCCTCTTCCGCTGTATCGTGTCGAACGCGGCCGGCAGCGTTGCCAGCGCCAGCGAGATGCTCTTCGTCACTGCTGAGCCGAAGGCCCCCACGGATATCACGAGTCCCATCCGAGTGGTCGCCCGGATGGGCGTGCCATGGCGATACACCATCGCCTCCTCGGGCGGCACGATCCCGATCACCTACAGCGCTGAGCCACTGCCGGCTGGACTCACGATCGATCCGGCATCGGGGGCGATCTCGGGCACACCCGCCGCCGCCGGCGAGAAACGCATCGTGGTCAGTGCCCGCAACGCCGCGGGCCAGGCCTCCGCCGTCATGGTCCTGACGGTGACCGCGGCGCCCGCTCCGATCTCCCTCGAGGCCTGGCGAGTTAACCATTTCGGCGCCAGCGCCACGGACGCCGCCGTCGCCGGTGATGACGCTGATCCCGACGCCGATGGCATCAGCAACGCCGACGAGTTCAGACGTGGCTCAGATCCGCTGGACTGATCGGACGCCAGTCCGGCGGATGGGCCCATGGCCATGCCACCCAACGGACATCCCCCACCCCGGCAAGCCGGTTTGGCGGGATATCCGTCCCAGGCGGTCGCAGCCCGAAGGTCACGCTGACGCCCTTCGACGAGGCACCGACCATCGCCGAGGGCAGTCCGACCTACGCGCCGCTGGGATCCAGGCGGGCGCAGCAGGAGGCGTGGCGCAACTGGACGCGTTAGACGCGATTTCCGGCCGCACCAATGCGTTCTAAGGTGTCTTCTGGTATACCATAGGGCCTGCAAACTGCCTTCCCGCAAAGACTTCTGCGGGAACGGCACCGGTATAAACGCATAGACGCTATTGAGGGAACCCCCTAATACCTATGCGTAGGACTGACCCGACGCTCCGCATAGACGCTATTGAGGGAACCCCCTAATACCTATGCGTAGGACTGACCCGACGCTCCGCACCGCTCCAGGGGTCCGGACCTCAGAGCAAGCAGCCGTACGCAACGTGAACCCAAAGACATGCCGCGACGAGGAACGCCGCAAGGCCCAGCGCACTCTCGTAAGCGCGGTTACGCATGCACAGAGC
Source organism: Verrucomicrobiota bacterium (assembly GCA_019136035.1). Classification (GTDB taxonomy): domain Bacteria; phylum Verrucomicrobiota; class Lentisphaeria; order Oligosphaerales; family JAFGRS01; genus JAGVUW01. The sequence continues at coordinate 1,115 of JAGVUW010000690.1, forward strand.
CCAGTCGAACTGGAGGAGGCGCCGGCCCAGCCCGGACCGGACCGAGGGCACGAAGCGGCCGACGGCGGCGCAGTAGCGGTCGTACTCGGCCCCAAAGGTACGTCGAAGGACGACTTCCTCCCGGCCGACCCGGTTCACTGCGTAGAGCCAGTAGGCTACCGTGAAACACACGAGACCCCACACATGCGCCGCGAGCATCAGGACACCGAAGAGCATGAGGTACCGACCGATGTACATCGGGTTGCGAACAAGGGCGTAGGGACCGCCGGTGGCCAACGCCTCATTCTTGCGGAGGCAGCCGAAGGACCATACCTGAATAGCCTCCCCAGCTAAGGCGATGATGACGCCCGGCAGGAGCCAGTCAGGCGCGGCGTCGGTCAGGAGCAACATCATGCTCAAGGCGCCAAGAGGAACGCGCAGACGCAGCGCGACCCGCCGGAGATCCGGATCATTGAACGCCCCGTGGAGTGCCCGCAGAAGAGCGTTGGTCATGTCATCACCTCAATCGCCTTTGGTTGAGGGCGGTCGCTGCAGTGCTTCACCGCCGATGTTGGGAACGCCAAATCCCGAACCGCCCGTAGGCACCACGACCACATCGACCGGCTACGGGCCGGCCCCCGGCTCCGCAACCGCAAACAAGCAGTTGCGGGCCATGACATACAGGGCGCCGTTGGCAGCGACCGGCGTGGAGTAGATGGCGCTGCCTGCTCTGACCTGGTCCAGCACTGCCTTCCGCGAACTGTCCGCCAGGATCCACAGGAAGCCCCGTTCCGTCCCCAGGTACACCTTGCCATCGGCTACGAGAGGCGACCCCCAGATCGGCGAACTGGTGTTGTGGACCCAAAGCACCTTCCCGGTGTCCGCATTGAGGCAATGCAGCCGGCCCGAGCGGTCCGCGGCGTACAGGCGCCCATCGTGTATCGCTACCGTCGACAGCGAGCGGTCGATGCCGGTGTACTGCCAGATCCGCGCCGTTGCGCTGACGTCGCCACGCTGCGTCGTGTCGATGCAGGAGAGGCAGCCCTTGCCGCCACCGTGCTCGGGATCCTGCCCGACCGACACGTAGAGACGATTGCGGTAGAAGACCGGCGTGGCGATGATCTCACTGGGGCCGTCGCCCGGCCTGTTGTAGCGGACCTCCCGGGCGTCTCTGAACCGGAGTTCGGGCGGGTTGCAGTCGAAGCGCCACACTGTCCTCAAAACGCCGACATTGCTCCCATCCTCATGCACAGGACGGGCGTCAAAGGCATAGCACCAGCCGTCACCGCCACCGTAGAACACGAGCGGGACACCACCGACCACCGCAAGCGATGGCGACGACCATTGTCCGTGCCAACTGCGTCCGGCGATGCGTTCCCGGTCCGCTGCCACCAGGCGGCCGGTACGCTTGTCGAGAGCGATCAGGCTGGGCGCGTCGGGGTACAGCGCCGTGCGCTTCTTGCGGTAATCGCAGATCGCGTTCGATGTCGTCACGTAGACCAGATCGCCGTGGATAAGGGGCGAGCCGTTCGCCGCGTCCTGGGGCCAGGAGTGCACTCCGCTGATCATGTCGAAACGCCAGATGATGTCCGCATCGGTCGGGCGCAGGGAGCCGGGCTGACCGGGCACGAACGAGACGCGGGGCCCCTCCGCGCCATACGCCACCTCATGGCACAGCGGTTGGGCGTAGTACTCTGCCTCTGCCCGGAACGGGCCGTCGTTGCCATCCCGGAGCCCGTCGGCATCCAGACACAGCACTTCGGCCCGGTTTGTGACCACGTAGATGCGGTCCCCCTCCACGGCTGGAGACGAACACAGCCCGATGTGCCGGCGGTCTCCGTTGAACAGGGCAGTGCTTCTGATCTTCGGAACGGCAAGCTGCCAGAGGAACTCCCCGTCAGACTCGCGTAGGCACAGCAACACTCCCCGGTCTTCTCGGTAGGCGCCGTCACGAGGTCGGTCGTTGTTGGTGCCGAGCAGTATCCGGCCCCCCGAGACCACGGGATTCCCGTAGCTCTGCCAGCCGAGTTGCGCAGACCACTTGAGGCCGCGCGGCGGGAGACACTCGGTGCCGGTGGATGCATCGGAGCGCAGAGCGAACTGTGTCGGCAGGTTGCGTTCGAGGGAGACCATGTTGCGACTTGGGGAACCGCCCCATAGCGGCCAGTCGCCAGCTCTGGCCATGGGGGACCAGGCCGGGAAGAACATGGCGAGGACGGGCAGTATGGGCGTGATCCTCATTTCGGCTCAGGTCTCCCGTAGTGCATTCTGCCTACAGCTTCCTGCACACGATAGAGCCCAGGCGTTAAGGTGAACCAAACCCTGGATTAGGGTTCGGTGAAGTCGGGGGGGGGGGGAGAACATGGGGCGGCGGGGCGTTTGGCTGGCCCTGTCGAGCGGCGGCCCCGAGTCGCTCTTGGCCGCTCTGGCGCGCCCGGTTAGGTGCGCTGAGTTCCGCTGACAGACCGTGCCGGGCAAGCATGGAGCATGCAGACAGAGAGACGGCACTGAGGCTGGGGACTACGGCAGCCGGCCCCAGGTCGTCGCTGCGGAGAGTCGCCAGTTCCTATCGAAGAAGCCCGCGACCTCGTGGCAGTTGGTGTCGTCGTAGTTGGTGTGGTCCGCACTGAACACAATGAAGTCCGGCAACAGGTCATGCTTGTGCGCGATCCCGCACTCCCTCCCGTAGAGTTCGCCGGAGTAAACGGCGACGTAGTGTTCAGGCGCCAGCGGGTTGGGGTAGCACATGGCTAGGCCGAGGCTCTCCCCGCTGTAGGTACGCCCGCCGACTGTGTAGGAGTGGTCGCCGATCTTGAAGGGCAGTCGATCCGCCATTCGAGCGAGCACCGTATTGGTTGCGGGGGTGCCGAAGAGGACCAGGTTCGCGGTGGCGATATCCGTCTGTGTAACCTCCCGATCTCGCTTGCACCGCGGCTCGCTCCCGGCAAACGACTGCCAGTCAGTCATCCACGTCTCAGCGGCCTGCCGGGATGCCTCGGCCTCCCGCGAGGGTCCTGCCGTGCCGACCACGACCAGGAAGCGGGAGTCGAGTACCTTCTCGACGGGGCCGCAGAGTCCCTTCCTTTTTGGCGGAGGCCAGTCGGCTGCCGCTGCCGCGGCGCGCTCAAGCTCCAGGCGGAGATTCCCCCCTTCGTTCCGGGCAGGCATCGTGACGCCATTCACCACGACGGCAAGGCGATCGGCGGGAACGCTGAACGGCGCAGAAGCGCAGTCGATGCTGAGCTCACTCACGTTCTCCGCCGAGACGCGCAGACTCCGACCATCCTGCGCGATGGCACAGTCAACAAGCGCAGGGCGCCCCCACTCGGTAAAGCTGTCAATGCGCACCCAGAAGGCCGTGCCGTAGTCCAGGCTATACGTTCTGAAGGTGACTCGTTTCGGCCCGGGACTAAGCGTGTGCTGCTCCAGCCAGGTCCAGGCCCTTCCGAAGCACTCTGTGTCCCGGTAGATGTAGTGATCGCGCCCCTGCCATTCCTGGTACTCGATGGGGATCCCCAGGCGCGCGGCCCGCTCGACCAGGGCTCGCGTCTGGGTGACGGGTACGTGTTGGTCGCGGGTACCGTGCTGGACGAGGAACGCCTGGTTGCGGGCGTTCTCGATCAGGTCTATTGGGTTGTCCCACTCAATGAGGAAACGGCGGAACGGGGGGATGTCGTTCCGGTCCTTGGGCCAGCCCTCCCTGCTACGCTGCCACCATGTATGCATATCGGTTTGGCCACACACAGGAGCAGCCGCCGCGTACATACCAGGATGGCGCAAGGCCATGTTCCATGCCCCCATACCGCCCATCGACACGCCGGTGATATAGACGCGGCGTGGATCGACAGCGTAGAGCCGCCGGACTTCCGCGGTGGCGGCAAGTACATCTTCTTCGCCGATCCCCTGGAAATCCGTGTTCCCCCGTCCGTAGGGAACGAGGACGGCACAGTTCAGCCGATCGGCGACATCCAGAACTTCGGGGCGCAGCGTCCAAGGTGCGAGGATGCTCATGCGGTGTGAGTAGCCGTGCAGGAACACGATCAACGGCCATTGGCGCGCCGGAGTGTACTGCCGGGGAAGGTACAGGTGGTACGGCTGGGCGGAGTCGTCGATGCAGGAGACATACGCACGCTCGCAGAGTTTGCCGGGTTCCGCCAGGAACGGAGTAGCTGTACCGATCCGATGCAAGGCCGCCAGGCCGGCCTCCACCCATTGATCGACCCAGGCCGCGCGGTCAGTCGGACCGGTCGTTGCCAGTTCGGCCTTCCTGAGTTGGAGCCGGGCATAGGGGAGATTGGTCCGGTAGGCGGCAGTCGTCGGGTCCTGACACGCCCGCGTCGTCTCATCGATGCCTGTCGCGAGGTCACGAAGGGAACCGGGTGAGGCCTCCGCGGCCCGCACCAGTGCCACGGCGGCCGCCCAGGCTAGAATGCAGACGCCGCGAGAGATCATGTCGTTTCACGAGTTGGAGGACCATGGCCGCGCTTCGGCTCTCCGCAACGCCCTGATTGGGACGACGAGCCGGCGTCTTCGCGGGTATGGCGAAGCCCGGGACGCCCCGGTCAACCTCCTTGACCCTGACATGGAGCAACGGGTCGCCCGCCTGATGGCCATCACGGAGGCTGACTTCGGCGCCGTGACCGGCTGAGCCGGCCCCACCCCAGTCGTCATCATGGGCAGTTCACATGAAGGCGCTTTAACGGAGAATCCAAAAGGACTTCATGTCGGCACTATAACCTATGCCCCGTGTTGTGGGAAACGTGTGGCAGACCCCTCGCCGAACCAGTGCAAGGGGCCGGCAAGGGCAGACCGGCGGATCAGCCCGGCGAACCAGGAAGGAAATGACGACATGACCACCAGAGGCACACGCTGGCTGAACCGCGGCAACACTCGCAACGTCATTCTGGTCTTGTGCATGGCAGCGGTGGCGCTGAACCCCCAGCCGGGCTGGCAGGTCGTCCCGGCAGCGCTCCTGCTGATGATCGGCATAGCCCTGCACATCCTGGTGAAGGGCTCCCTGGTCCGTAACACGATGCTGTGCCGGACGGGACCCTACCGCCTCGCCAGGCACCCGTACTACCTGGCGAACTACCTGGTTGACAGCGGCTTCTGTCTTGTGACCGGCAGCCCATATCTGCTTGCGCTGCTCCCCTTCCTGTTCTTCTGGGGTTACGGACCATCGTTGCGCCGCGAGGAGGAATACCTCTCTCGGCTCTACGGAGAGGACTACGACTGCTTTGTGGCAGCCACCCCGCAGATTCTTCCCGACGGCACCGAAATCCCGTCGCTCAGTGCGCTGTGCGGGCATTTCTCAGGCGGCCGGATAACGCCGAACGAAGTGCGGCGCGTGGTGCGTTTCTCGGGCGCCTTCCTCGGCCTTGTCGCGCTCCAGTACTGCATGGCCGGCGTGCGGGACGGTATGGGCCTGCGGCAGGCGGTCCAGACCGGGCCTGCTGATGAGTTTGGGATCACCGCCGTGGTGATGCTGCTGGGAGCCTGGCTCCTTCGCTGGCCGCGACAGGTACCGGAAGGGGCGCCGGAGGAGGCGCCGCGCGCCGCACCCGCTCCGACCCGTACGGGCCATTAGCCCGGGCCTGCGAGGCGACGCCACCGAAGCGTTGGGGCCTCGCGCCCGGCGAGGCGTGGCCGGCGCCCGATGCCTTAGCTTCGTCGACCACCCAAGCGCTGCGTCACATGCACAGGAGGGCCATCATGAGCAACGACCGGCAGGCTCGTCGGCAAGAGCCCGGGACCTCGGATTCCGGTCCGCACGCCTGCCGCGAGGGGTGACGGTCCCCTGAGCGGTCAGGCGGCAAGGGCAACTCGCCCGGCGAAGGTTACGAGGCTAGCGTACGGTCGTGGGACTGCCCCCCACCCCTGGAACTCCTCGTGGAGCCTCGCCCAGAAGCAGGACGACCAGGCGTTCCAGCAGGAGGCATAGCCGTGCGGATTCTCGTTGTGGAAGACCAGGAGAAAGTCGCCCAGTTCATCGTCAAGGGTCTACGCGAGGAACGCTTCGCCGTGGACCACGCAAGCACAGGCATCGAAGGTGTGAGCATGGCCCAGGGGGGCGAGTACGACGTCATCGTGCTCGATATCCTGCTGCCCGGCAAGAACGGGTTCGACGTGGTGGCGGAACTGCGCGCCGGCGGCCTTGCCACGCCGGTACTGATGCTGACGGCGAAGGCCCGGGTCGAGGACCGTGTCCATGGCCTGAATGCCGGGGCAGACGACTATCTGGTGAAGCCCTTTGACTTTGCGGAGCTGCTGGCCCGGGTGCGGGCGCTGATCCGCCGCCGCGAACGGGGCCGGCCCGTGCCGCTGAGCGTCGCAGATCTGGTCCTCGACCCCATCAGTCACGACGTGACCCGGGCCGGCCAGCGCGTAGACCTGACCAGCAAGGAGTTCGCGCTGCTCGAGTTCCTCATGCAAAACCGTGGCCGGGTGGTCACGCGTACCTCTCTGATCGAGCATGTGTGGGACATGCACTTCGACAGCGACACCAATGTCGTGGATGTGCACATTCATCATCTTCGTGCGAAGCTCGACGGTCCCTTCCCTGCGAAGTTGATCCACACGGTCCGGGGAGTGGGCTACGTGATCAGGGAGGATGCGTAGATGCGGTCTCTGCACGTCCGTCTAACCATCAGGCTCGCGCTGGGGACACTGCTTGTGCTGTCGTGTGCGTTGCTGGCGTCCAACCTGTACGCGATGCACCGGGTGACTCAGCAGAGCAAGCGCTACCTTCGGGGCATTGCCAGAAGTATCCTCGACGCGGTGACCACCACCGGCGCCGCTGGACAGGCCTTGCCGGACCAGGTCACCGCCAGCATCGAGGAGCACTTCGCGTTCGTGGACCGTCAGCGAGAGATGGCCTTCGCCATACTCACCGCCGACGGCCGGGAACTCTACCGGTCGAAGGGCTTCACCGTCCCCATCGGCCCGAAGCTCCTGCGCGGTGACCGCACCCAACTGCATCTGGTGGGTGTCCGCTCGGGGAGTGAACTGACCGAGACGTTCTCGGTGTGGCATTTCGTCTACCGCCACGAGGCGGCTGGGTTCATCGTTCTGGTCTGCGACTCCTACCAGTTCGAGGTGGTCGAGCGCCTGGCTCAGGGAACGCTGGTCGCGGCTCTGGTCGCGATCCTGCTCGCGCTGCCGCTGGGGTACGCGGCCAGCCGGCGGGTGCTACGGCCGTTCCACGCCATCGACGACGCGGCTGCCAAGGTCCGCCAAGGCCAGTTGGCGACGAGGATTCCCGCCGTGACGAAATCCCCTGAGGTGATGAGCCTGATCAACGCCCTGAATGCGACCTTTGCAGAACTCGAAACGTCCTTCCGGCGCATCGAGCAGTTCAGCGCCGACGCCGCCCATGAGCTGCGCACACCCCTGACCGCTCTGCGCGGTAACCTCGAGGTCTGCCTGGCACGGGAACGTGACGTCAGCGAGTACCAGGCGGTCCTTGCCGAGAGCATCCGCGAGGTCTCCCTCCTCTCCGGCATGGTTCAGGACCTCCTGCTGTTGGCGACCCCCGGTGCCACCGACCGGCGCGCCCTCTTCACGACCGTCGACATCGGTGCCGTTGCCCTGGAGACGGTGGAGAGGCTGGATTTCGTCGCCGATGAGTCACGGGTGCGGCTGGTGACCGATGTGGCTCCCGGCATGCAGGTTCCTGGTGACACCAAACTCCTCCAGCGCGCCCTGTACAACCTGGTGCACAACGCCATACGCTACTCGTCGCCCGACACGCAGGTTCGCGTGAGCGCGTGTCGGGTAGCAGACGCTGTGATGGTCGAGGTGGCTGACCAGGGCATCGGCATCCCCAAGGACAAGCAGAAAGATGTCTTCGAGCGTTTCTACCGGCTCGACGCCAGCCGCTCGCAAGGCGCTGGGTTGGGCCTGTCCATGGTGAAGTGGGTCGTCGAACTGCACGGGGGACATGTCGAGCTGGACAGTGACTCGGGACGAGGGTCACGGTTCCGCATGGTCCTGCCCGCTCCGCGAGGATGACCGGCAGCGCTTCTGGCCGCACATTCCCCACCTCTGAGCCGACCTGCGAGGGAGTTTTCCTGGGGCCTTTCGCTATGCGGGCGCCACGCGGGCCTCTGGGGGCTGGCATGGGGATGCAGGGATGGGCGAGGGCATTGCGCTCTGTCTGCGGGGCTGCAGCGGTCGGGCACTTGGAGGAACGCGAGCGAAGGTGCCCAGAGGTCCTTCGTTCGCTGACGCCTTGCCGTGCTGTGCACCGTGCAGGAGTCTCATGGCGGTCCGGTGGTCACCGGCAGGAGGTCATCGAGAGTCAGCCTAAGGGCATGGAGGTGGGCGGCCTGATCGCTGCGCAGCGGCTGTGCGTGTCGGTAGATCCGGCCGACGCGGACGATCTGCAGGCCGACGAACGTGGTGGTCATCATGAAGGTGGGCGGCCCGATGGTGTCCTTGCGGTGGGGAATATCCAGTTTTTGAGCGAAGCATCCGCGCTTCGCGAATTATCCAGGCTAGCAGGCGTCAGTCGGACTTGGCGTTGCCAAAGTCCGACAGCCTGCTAGTCATGATCCCCATGCCGACCGGTCCCACCCTCATCGTCATCATCGCCACCCTCTGCGCTCTCATCATCGTCGGCGCGGTCCTGCCAGGCAGGCCGATTGAGGAGCCTGCCACGGCTGTCGAAGCGGTACTCCCTTTCAGCGTCCTTCCGAAAGACGCGGATGATGTAGGTAACGTCCCGGCGTTCGACCAGCCGGCCCTTCTCGACCGTGGCCCACGTCTCCCGGCGGTAGAGGCGCTGCACGTCCGTCGTGCGCACTCCCTTGTCGCTCTGCACCAGGGCCAGGGAATGTTTGGGTACACTGCTGAGTTGGGCTGCGGTCTCCATCGCGATGATCCGACCGTCAGCCAAGGCATCCAGCTCGAAGGTCTCGCCCTGCTGAGAGAGGGTCACGGCATGGATGATGACACCCTCGTCATCCTCGGCCTCCACCTCTGTGATCTTCGCGCCCGCGAACCGGCCCTCGATCTGCTTGCGGACAGCATCGGGGAGTTCGAGGATCTGGTTCGATGCCAACTGGAACTCACGGCGCCGGCCGGATGCGTCCACGTACTTCACATCGTAGGAGATCCTGGGTTCGGATAGCGGCACGAGCTTGCCGTTTCGGGCGATGCCTCGGCGCTCGTGCTTCTCGACTCTGGTCACGTGGCCCGAGCCGACCCGCTCACGGGCCTTCTGAAGCAGCTCGTCGGGAAGGTCGCCGAACTTCACCACCCCCTCGATCTCGCCGATGACACCCTCCTCCGTCACCTCCACGCCGAAATGGCGCCCGCCGCCCTTCAGGTTCACCTCGTAGTACCAGGCGCCGCGCTCGCGCTCTCGACCCACGCCAGTGACCGCCAGGCCGGGAAAGTTCGCCCTGATGGCTCGGGCTGCCCCCTCCGGGAGCTCCGGCGGGGCAGCCCACACACCGTGGCACAGCAGCACCCCGGAGAAACCTGCGAGACCAACAGCCAACCGAGCGATCTGGGCTGCGAGCATGGTCGTGTCCTCCGGGCTATGCAGATGGCTCTGGATCCGGCGTTCCGGACGGGAGGGCCGCGGCCGCAGGCGGCCCGGCGGCCCCCCCTATGGGTCACGCCTTATCGACTCCTAGTCCTGGTGTCCGTGCTGATGATTCCCGTCGTCATCGTCGTCGTCATCGTCGTCGTCATCGTCATCGTCGTCATCGTCGCCGTCATCGTCGTCGCTGGCGTTTGGGGCGCGGAGCAACTCGCCGGTGTCGCGGACGACGATGCTGCCCTTGCGCCAGGCGCCAGGCATGCGGCAGGCGATCTCATAGACGATCAGTGGCTCCGCCAGGACTGCGAAGGTGCCGTAGAGGGGCACGCCGCGGACCTCGTGCTTCTCCACCTCGCCAAGTCGGCCACCCGGGACCGTCTCTTTGGCCCTGGCGGCCACCACTGCCGGCAGGGCCTTGGCTCGCATTTCAGTCTCGATTTCGCCGATTCTGCCGTCGGCGGTGACCTCGACGCTGAACTCCTGGTCAGCCTGCGCCATCTCGACCTCGAAGTACAGCACTCCCCTCTCGCGCTCTCGCTGCACCGCCTCCACGGTCGCCTGAGGGAAGTTCGCCCGCAGGGCACTGACGGCCGCCTCAGGCAGTGTGCCCGCGGCCGACTTCTCCGCTGCCCGACCCCATCCTGGCACCAGCACGACGGCTGCCAGGAGCATCCCGACACGCAGATTCCCGCTCATGATCATTGTCTCCTCTGAGATCGTCCGCCCTGTGACCTTTTCGCCTGTGGTCGAGGTCGGTCACGTGACCCCGAAGGGCGACCGTGTTCTGCCCTTCACTACCGATTGTAACACAGCAAGCTTGCCGGAGGATGAACAGAAGGTTAAGTCGCGTTCACTCTCCCAGGCCGAACCGCAACGTGTGCGTAACGGGAGGCTGCAGCGCTACGGAACCGTCACAGAATCAAGGCGTGAAGGGCCAGTTCGTTTCAAGGAACCGGCTCAGCAGCCCGAATGCGCTGCCGGGCCTGGTGGAGCAGAACGGCAGACCAGCGCCATGCAGGCCAACAAGGACTTCTGTGGGGAAAGGCATCGGGACACCGCCTTTGGTTCTGGGCGTCAGCGGCCAAGCCCGTCGTCGGCAGGCCGTGCGCCCCACCCTGGCACAACCCGGGCCGCAGCCGTCCTGAGTTGGCTCTGGCGTGCCATGTACTCGCCGAATTCCGGAGATGCGTGATCACGTCTGAGAAGTGTATTGCGCGGTGCCCATCGCGCGAAGAACGGCAGAGCGCCGACGAGGGTTACCAGGGCAAGGCCCCGCAAAGCCAGACTCAGACGGCCTTGCCAGGCGAGACGTGCACAGGCGATGAGGCCGGCCGCCAACGCCAGCGGGGCTAGAACACAGACCGCCACTCCCTCGCCGATCCGCACCCAGAGCCACAGGGGCATGACGCCGAGCACCACGGCTGCCGGCGTAACGGTCACGGTGGTGATCCAGCGCCGCCACCGTGCGGTGATCGGTGCCACACCTGAGTCGATTGCGGCGATGGCGGGTGCAGCAAGCAGGCTGAACGCGGGTATGAGTGGCAGGAGATATCGTCCCGCCTTGGCCGGCACCAGGGTCAGGAAGAGCGCATTCCCGAACAGCCATGTCAGCGCCAGCCGCTCCTGGCTCAGCCACTGGCGCCAGCCCGCACGTGGCCGGCCGAGGGCTGGCCAGAGAATTGCGATCCACGGCAGCAGGATCATAGGCAAGGCATGGAGATAGTAGTAGAAGGGCTCGCCGTGAAAGGCCATCTTCGCGCCGCGGCTCGCCGCACCGAAGTTCACCATCACGACATCTCGCAACACGGCTCGGGCTTCAGGGACGGCCACCACCAGGTAAGCGTACCAGGCCAGCGACCCCGCCAGGACCGCCGGAAGCGCCCACAGCACCGGCCGCAGGGCACGACGTGGCTCTGGTCGACCCAGACGGTCAACCAGCATCGGAAGCAGTGGCGCCATCCAGCCCATGAACCCCTTGGTGAGGAAACCGCAGACCAGTCCGCCCACGATCATGGTGTAACCGCTCGCCGTGCGGCCTTTCCATAGAGCGCCATAGCCGTAGAGCGTCAGGCAGACGAAGAACGTCAGCAGAACATCGAACGTCCCGCGGTGCCCATGGTTGAGGACTTCGAAACTCGTTGCCGTCAGCAGTGCTGCCCACCAGCCGACCTCACGGCCGCCGCGTTGGCGCCCCAGCAGGTAGGTCAGCAGCACGACACCCACAGCGGCCCAGGCCGACACCAGGCGCACCGAGGCGAGTCCAGCCTCGCCACGGAGTGCCGACATGCCATAGGAGACCCAGTGGAAGAACGGCGGCTTGTTCAGGTGCATCCGGCCCGCGAGCCGTGGGATCAGCACATCCCCGCTGGCATACATCGTCTGGGAGACGTCAACGCAGCGCTCCTCAGCGGAAGCCACCGGCGGTCCGACGCTGTGCCCGGCCAGGTAGACGACGCAGACCAGCGGCGCCAACCATAGGAAGGCGCGACTCCGGGCCTCAGCGGGCCTCGTGCTCAGCATTGGGGGCATAGAGGTTCTCCTCTGTTTGCGCTCGGGCGGGTCGAGGCCTGGCAAGCGGGACTATCGATAAGCGACGGGGTCCCATACAACTCGGGCCTTGGGGGCGAGGCAGGTTCCGGACGAGGTCGCTCGCCAGCTGGCGGCTGCAGAGGTCGTCTCCCCAGAGACCGGCGCGGATGTACACGGCGACCTGGTCCTGACCGACATCAGCAAGCCAGAAACGGAAGCGATCCCCGCGCGCATCCCGCAGGGTGACAGCAGTCGACGTCTGCCCTGGCTCCCAGGCGACGATGTCCAGGGCAAAGTGTTCAGCGGTACGGCAGAGCGCCATCTCGCAGGCCGCACGGTCGGCCTCGACGCTCAGCACGTATTCGCCGTCCCGGTAGTCGGTGTAGGCCAGCGTACCGATCCCCGCGGCGGCCGGAAGCGCAAGCGGCGCGACTGCGCAGCCTGTGGCCAGGATGGGCGACAGTCCAAGGCTGACCAGCATCATCACCGCGGCCCGCCCCCGGCGGCATGACGGCGATATCCACCGGACGGCTCTTCGAGTTGCATGAAGTGCTTTCATGGGTGGATCTGGCCATGCCCCTGGCGGTCAGTACGTAACGACGTCCTTGAAACGTCGGTGAAACCAGCCAAACCAGTGTTCCGGGTGAGCCCGGACCCAGGCAGACACGGCGGTATTGTGGGCTTGCTGCACCTCGGTCACTGAGTCGACTCCAGGTACGGCGGCCGAACCGGGCGATGGAACGGCTTCCACGGCGACCCGGTAGGCCCCGTCGTCTCCCAGGAGCGCATACACGCCGGTCACCGGACAGCCGGTATGGACGGTCAAGCCCGCCGAACTGCGAACGGTTCGCGTCAGGTGGCCCAGAAAGACCGACGGCGTGCCCCGCCGGCCCGGGTACTGATCGATGGCCATAGCGATCAGGCCTTGGTCGCGGACCACGCGAAGGCACTGCCGCAACGCTGAGCCGGGTGCGATGAAAGACACGCCGATGGCCTGGCGTTTGCGTTGGAGCCAGCGCTCGACCAGAGGGTTGGCCATGGGTTTGGCGATCACCGTGATGGTACGGCCAGAACCTCGAAGCAGCGCAGGAAGGACCTCCCAGTTGCCCAAGTGTGCGAAGAGCACGATGCCACCCCTGTGCAGGAGCGCTTCGCACACGGCCTTATCATCGCCGCTTACCTGTAGTACAGCGGGCGGCGGGACGGACGGCCTCAGGAAGTCCGCGGCGTAGCGACCCGTGTTGCGGTAGAGCTGCCGCATGATCCGGCGTTGCTGCGCGGCGGGCCACAATCCGACCAGGTCCATGTTGATAAGCACCGTACGCCGACGGCAACGCAGGACATAGAGCGCGTCGCCCAGCCGCGCGCCGCACCACAGCCAGACGCGCCGAGGCAGGCTCGCGGCGACGGTGGCGGCAGCCAGAAGGCACAGATACTCAACGGAGTGCCGAAACGCCCGCCAGAGGGCCACTGACCGCCTGCGGCGCTGCCGGCGCTCCTGGCCGCGGACAGTTCGTGCCGGAAATGGCGCAACGTCACCGTCCGACAATGGGACAGCTCCGTGGAGGCTTGCGGCTACTGCGGCTGGACGGACGTTGCTCATGGGCGCGCTCCGCGTCCTGCCCCCCGGCAGGGGCTGGCCGGGAGCCATGCGCCCGCCATTGCCGGCGACACCTCCCGCGTCCGGGTCCAGCCCGGGGTTCTCACGGCCTCATCCGGTACCGGCCGACCCGGTCGCGCGGTCAGCAGGCGCAGGCTGGCCGTGGGGACGGAGACGGCCCCAAAGGAGCATACGCTCCAGCTGTCGGCGGTAATCCGGGGGCCGGGCACCAGCAAGCGGCAGCCCCGGGCGGCCGTGCGGCAGCCTGTACTCATGGTGTAATCCTCGGCTCGCCGGTCCGTACCGGTACGGGTACCGTCGTCCCCGCCCGCCCGACAGAAAGCGGCACGACCGCCCAAAAGCGGGTCGAGCGTGGTTCCCCGTGGTCCCACCCGGCGCGTTCTGCCAGGTCGGTCAGCATGGCAAGGTGCTTCAGACGAGTGACTACGGTCAGGCGGGCGTCGGGGGCGTCCGCCTTGAACTGCGCCAGAACGTCGGTCAGAGCCGGCAGGCCATCCGCGTTTCCCTCGACATCGGCCGGGATCAGGGGAGCATGCAGGTAGAAACCGATTCCCTGTGCGTGCCCCGCCGAGCGGAAGAGACAGAAACGGATACCGGCTTCGTCGTCGGACCGGCAGAGTTCATAGAGCTCACCCATGTTGCGCCTGTCGCTCGGCCCTCGGTCCGACAGGGCCTTACCGGCGACGAGGATGCCACAGGATGCGAGGGCCACGATCAGGATGCGACGTGGGAGAGGGCCGCGCTGCCACGAACTCGCGAGCACCCGCCCCACGAAGAGGGCGATAGGAACCGCCAGTGGCAGGACGTAGTTGGGCAGTCGGCTGCGGGCCAGAGAGAACACCAGGAGGCAGGGCCAGAACCACAGCGCCAGGAACAGGGCTGGACCATGCTCCTGCCAGACCCGCTGCCAACACCCGAGCGTCCACGGCCGGCGGCGCCACATCTCCCGCCATGCCCACCACGACCAAAGCCCGGTCCCGAAGGCCAGGACGATCCCGAACTGCTTCAGGGGCTGGTACCACTCCGGGTTGCGGCCATGCACGTCGGAGATCAGGCGGTCCACCACCTCGAACCCTATGAAGTGGCGGAACAGGCCGGGGTGTCTGGAGCAGACCGCGACAAACCACCAGGAAGCGAGCACCGCGAACAGAGCCAATCCAAGACTGCTGAATAGGGCGGGACGTCGGGGCCTTTCTCTGCCCGTGAAGTGGAAACCTGTGATGGGCACCAGCACGAGGAGTGCCGGGGGGCCCTTGGTGAAGAAGGCCATGCCGAGGAAGGCCCATAGCGCCAGAACCCACCTCCGGCTCTGCGCCGGTACCGTAGAGAGACGCGCCCCCCAGTAGGCCAGCACCGTCAGAACCAGCCACATCGTCAGATAGGTATCGGCGTTGAGCGTGTTGGCGGCGAGCACCGGGAACGGGGCGGTGCTCCACACCAGGCCGGCGACCAGGCCCGCCTTGGCGCCCCACAGCTTCGTACCCAGGCCGGCCACGGCCAGCACCGTGATCAGACCCGCTGCCGCTGCCGGCACCCGGGCGCCCCACGCGTTCGTCCCCAGCAGCGACAGCCCGCCGGCTGTCGCCCAGTAGGCAAAGGGGGGCTTGCTCCAATGGGGCCTTCCCAACAGGGTCGGCTCCAGCCAGTTGCCGCTATCAAGCATCTCCCTGGCGCAAAGCGCGTAACGTCCCTCAGTGCTCCCGTAGATCGGGCGTGTGCCCTGGAAGAGGAAAAACGACGCGACGGCCAGCAGGAGCATCAGCAGCCAGCCCCTTTGCAGGGACCTGCTCTCCTCCGTGGGGGCGGACCGTTGCCGGTCGATGAGTTGCAGATTGCGCAGGTAGATGAAGACATTCGGCGCCTGCCCGAGAATGAAGATCGGGTCCCTGCGCCACACGGCGTAGAGCAGGAGGAGCGCCGAGCCGACCATGCTGCAGTACCAGAAGGAGACCGGCACCACACTCCGGCCCTGGCGTTCGCTGGTCAGGATCTGCAAGGCGAAGCGGGCGTTGAATACCATCTGCCCGGCAAACCCGACCACCAGCCAGCCGATCGGGATTCCCCCCCCGCCACCCCTGCCATGGCGCAGAGCCGCCAACACGGCGGCGAGCGCTGCACCTGCCACAAGCAACACGACGGCCGTCGTTTGGAGCGGTCCCGTGCGCGGCGGCGGCAGCCCTTTCTTCTCACGGACCAGCAGTTGGAGGTTCCGCGCGTAGATCAGCAGGTTGACGACCTGGCAGAGGACGAAGACCGGGTCGTGTCGGGCCCAGGCATACACCGCAAGCACGGCCGAGCCCGATACAGAGAAATGCCAGAACCAGACCGGCATGACGCTGCGCCCGGCCTTCTCGCTGGCCAGCCACTGGGCCAGAAAACGGGCCGAGAACAGGGCCTGCGCGAAGAGCCCAACAAAGAACCAGACGTCGACCACGATGCTCTCCATCCATGCCGTCCGATGCTACGGATGCCTCGGCGCCAGGGCGCGCCAGAACAGTGGGCCAGGAAGCCCCCGCCGTAACCACGGCCCGGTTGCCTCCCGCAGCCGGTTCAACGACCTGCTGGACAGACGCCGGTCCCGAAGTGAGCCGAGGAGGGGCCCTGGACCGCGAACCCGAAGGCCATCCTGACGCCGGCGGTCATGAGCGCTCGGCGCCATGACCGCGGGCAGAGTCCGCGGCGGGACCGCCAGAATCCGCAGGCTCGACGCTGCGCACCTTGGGCCAGACGAGTCGGCGCTGCATCCAACACACGGCGACCGTGTCGGCAATACCTACCCACAGTCGGTTGTTGATGCCGTATTTGGTGCGGCCCCGTTCTCTCGGACGATGGCGAACAGAACGCTCGGTGATCGTGTACCCCTGCATGCGTACCAGCGTCGGCAGAAAGCGATGCATACCCTTGAACACGGGCAGGCGCTGCACGCACTCGCGCCGGAAGGCCCGGATGGCACAGCCGACATCGGTCACGCGCTCTCCGGTGAGACGGTTCCTGAAACCATTGGCGAGGCGGGACGAGACCCGGCGCACCCAGGAGTCCCGGCGTTTGGCGCGAATGCCGTTCACCATGTCTACCCCCCCGTCATCCAGTCCCCGGAACAGCGACGGGAGGTCCGCCGGATCGTTCTGGCCGTCGCCATCGAGGGTGGCCAGGATGCTGCCCCTGGCCTGGGCAAAGCCCGCAGCCAGGGCCGCGGACTGGCCAAAGTTGCCATCCAGGTCCACCAGGCGGTGGTTCGGGCAACGCCGCAACACCGCGCGCAGGACCTCCGCGGTCCCATCGCGTGAGCCGTCGTTGACCCAGATGCACTCCCAGGACCAGTCGGTCGCTGCCATGACCCGAGTGACCTCATCGGCCAGGTCGGCAACAGATTCGGCTTCGTCCCTGACCGGGATGACGATGCTGATAGTGGGGAGAGCCTGATCCAACGATGCACCTCACAAGCGTGGACCGAACTTCCGGCCGAATGCAACTGATGGTCAGAAAAGTATGCTAGAAGCATGAAGGCAGGTTCAATGCAAGATTAAACCGCCTTAATGGTCTCCAGGCCTCGCCCCAACGGGCAACATGAACGCCCTGTTTCAGTGTCACCTCGGGCGACTGGTTGTCATTCGAACGCCTCGTCCAAGGCTGGACGGAGTCTCCGAATGACAACCGGTCGCCATAGGTCGCGGTCCGAGTCGGGCGTTCCGGTTGCCATAGCGTCGAGCCTGCGCAGGTGAGGTCTGGGTCTCGTCGATGTCAGGACCACGAAACCCGTCCGTTGGCACTGCGCGATAGTGGTGGACCGCCGAAGTCCCTTATAGGAGAGGACTGGACGCCGGGACCGGTGCCGGCCATTCGGCAGGACGGACTATCTTGGCAGGAGCATCCCGCCCGACCTCCGTCGGGCTCTCGGCTGACGTGGGATCAGGAAGTCGCTGGGGAGGCGAGGCGCCCAGCCGTATCACCGCTAGACTCACAGTACAGGGAGCGCCCCATGGGTCGGACCATCACCATCGTCGGCTTTGGGGACTCTATCACGCAGGCCACGACACAGATGCCGGACGTCGAGGACCGGTGGCTGCGGGTCCTGGAGCGTTCGCTGTGCTCGAGTACCCGGCCATCCGCTTCGAGGTCATCAACGCGGGTGTCGGCGGCGAGTCGGACCGGGAGAAGATGAGGCGATTCGAGTCGGATGTGCTGGCCAATGCACCGGACATCCTCCTGATCCAGTTCGGTGGCAACAACGCGGGCTTTGTCAACCCTGAACGGCGGGTGGGGCCGGACGAATCGAGAGCACTCCTGGAGCAGCTCCGCGCCAATCTGCCCCAGTCGACGAGGGTCATCGTGACCACGTTCCCGCCGGTGATCGACGCACTCCACTCCGCCATGGAGCGGCCGGGTGCCAAGGAGTTCTTTGCCGAATGGGACGGGCTGAACGGATCAGCCGAGCGGTTCAGGGAGCTGGGCCGTGAGTTCGCCAGCCGGAACGGGTACGCGCTGGTGGACCTGTCGAGAGAGATCCGGAGCCGGGGAAACCTGTCCCTGCACATCCTGAATGATGGCGTGCATCTGACCGTTGCGGGGAACCGGCTTCTCGCGGCGCTCGTTCTGGCGCAGGTCAGGGGATTCCTTGCCCAGGAGCAGGCGTCCCACGGGCAATGAAGGTCGGATATGGCAACGGGGAGACGCCTTCCGACCGCCGCAAGGAGTCTGGCGGATGAGATGCATCGCTGTCAGCGGCAGCCCCAGAGAGGACTGGAATACGGTCATGCTGCTTGAGAAGACGCTCGAAGGGGCCGCTTCGCGAGGGGCCGAGACCACGCTCATCCAATCGATGTGCAGGTGCCGTTCCCATGCAAGTGACTGGACAGTAGTGCTAAAGGTGATCAGCATGGCTATTGCGCGGCCTTAGACTATGCTTTCTGGGTATGAAAACCGCGTCTAAACGTTTTCGGTTGACGGTGCTCGGCTCGCGGCATGGTGACAGCCAACCACGTTCATCTGCTGCTGTGGGCGGAGCGAGCCGGCGACGTTTCGGCCACAATGCATTTCGTGCAGGGCAGCTTTGCCGGCGACTGGAACCGGCGGAAGGAACGGGAGGGGGCATTTTGGCGAGGACGGTACCACCCGACGCTGGTGCAGAGCGGGCGGCATCTGTCGCGCTGCCTCTTCTACATCGACCTGAACATGGTTCGGGCTGGGGCCTGCCGGCATCCCTCGGAGTGGGTTGGCGGGGCCTTCCACGAGATCTGCGGTGAGCGCCGGCGCTACCGCATCGTGAACCGCGAGCGCCTGCTGTGGTGCCTCGTAGCGGCTGGCGGGTCAGTCCTCTAATTTCACTTTTGCAGCCTTGGCACTTACGATCAGCAGACGCTCAGGCGGCCCGCAACGTCCTGCCGTCATCCTGACGGGGCCACGTCGTGCTGGAAGGACGACGCTGCTTTGGCATGCCAGACTCCGAAGGGAAGACTGTTCTGCCGCAAAGAAGCGCAAGAGCCGCAAGAAGGAGCATGGAAGACGCCTTCCCTCGTCCCGTCCGGCCCTCGCGCCTCGTGCGCCCCTTTCGTGTCCAACCCCCTCCGGTCTTTTCCCACCTTGCGCTTCCTGCGCCTCTTTGCGGCCAATCACCCTCCGGGCTTTTCCCCCTCTTGCGCTTCGCGAACCTGCGCAGGCAGTGGCATGTGACGGAGGAGGCGGCGGGGCCGCCCGCCCCGCCGGCTTCCGCCAGGAGAACGCCTGGCGGCAGCCGCAGCCACGGCCGAGAGGGCTGTGCCACTCGGGCGGCGCCCGGAGCGTGGCCCGGGCGTTCTCGCCCGGGTTATTGCGCCAAACGGCGTTCCCGGCGCAGCGACTCTTCGCGTTTAGGCATCTATCTTTCTGGAAGAGGGCCAGGGGCCGGCATGGCGGACCAGGATGGCCCTATGGGAGGTTACTGCCTTGGATATCCCACGCATCTTCAATGTCAGCGAGAGTGCTCATCGCATTCACAACCCCTTCACGCCTGAGAAACTCGCCACGCTGGGCGCGGGGCTGCGTCTGGAGGCGGGGACGCGGGTGCTCGACCTCGGCTGCGGCTCGGGCGAGATGCTGTGCACCTGGGCTCGCGATCATGGCATCGGCGGCACGGGCGTTGACATGAGCCCGTTGTTCATCGAGCACGCGCGAGGCGTTGACATGAGCCCGTTGTTCATCGAGCACGCGCGAGCCCGTGCGGAGGAACTCGGCGTCGCCGATCGCGTCACCTTCATCCATGGCGATGCGGCGGGCTACGTGGCTGACGAGAAGGTCGGCGTGGCCGCCTGCGTCGGCGCCACCTGGATCGGCGGTGGCGTCGCCGGCACCATCGAGCTGCTGTCGCGCAGCCTCCGCCCCGGCGGCATCATCCTCATCGGCGAGCCCTACTGGCGGCAGGTGCCGCCCACGGAGGACGTCGCCAAGGGCTGCCAGGCCGGCGCCATCGACGAGTTCCTCACGCTGCCGGGACTGGTCGCGTCATTCGGCCGCCTCGGCTGCGACGTCGTGGAGA